>NZ_JBFUAY010000138.1:0-12992 GCF_056406015.1 Rhizobium sp. P1_E1
GTCCATGGCAACACGACCCTTATAGGCCGGGTCTGCGAGGACCGCATAACTGTCGGGAACGGTCATGCCTTCACGGATGGCAAGCGAGGTCATGCCCCAGACCCAAGGAACGGCATAGCCCTTGCCGTCCTTGCTGAAGTTCGGGTTGGCGCGGAGGGTCTCATCGACCGTTGAGGCGTTTGGAACCTTGCTGAAATCGATCGGCTGCAGCAGGTCTTCGGCAACCGCCTGGGCGCAACGCGCAGCATTGAGGATAACCAGATCATAAGCCCCCGGATTGGTGCGCAGCTTGGTGAGCATTTCCGATTCCGAGCTATAGTAGTCGTGAACGACCGTGATGCCGGTCTTTGCCGCGAAAGCCTCGACAGACCATTTTTCGTCCGTTCCGTAGCCTTGCCAGTTCAGGACCGTGATGGTGCCCGCCGAAAAAGCCTTGCGCGGGAGGCTAGAGAAGCTGACGCCAGCGACAAGCGCCGCGGACATTAATTTCATGGTGTTGCGTCTGGTGAGTTCAGTCATTGTGGCACCCCTCTTGAACATACACAGTTATGGACGATCGTGACCGCGGTCAGCGACCTCAACGGATCGGCAAGGCCGAAAACAGAAGACATGCCAAATGCACATCAACTAATTTGTGTACCAACTATAACCAGAGGAGAGCGAAGGCTCGAGGCGCATGATTTCCAGGCGAGCAAAAGCCTGCGCCGCAAAGAGCGGAACATGACTTCATAACCGAGATATCGGTGCCGTACTTCGATAATGACCCACCTAAATCATTCGATTGTCGGTGGACCTTTAGTTCAAACCCTCTGATCTTTGAAATCAGTCTTTTTATTTTTTTATTTGCATACAAACTATTAATGACGAAATGACAGGTGTCAAGCGCTACCTTGCGTCTGCAGCGGAAAAATAGATGTCGAGTCGGCGGTCCTGCGCGCTTTCAGCAATCGTGAGGCGTATGCCTTCTGCGCTTGCAACATAGCCGATCCCCCGCCCATCAAGACGAACAGCAAGGACATCGCCGATATCCAACCGAGGCAGATCGATGTAGCCAGCTGCGGCAACAGGCGCGATGGTGCAGGCCAGTCGTCCATCGCTCATGACGATGCGCGACAGCGTCGTTTGCAGGTCCGTCCGCAACATCACGCGGCCATTGAGCGTCATCGACAAAGCAGCGGCCTCGACCTGCAGATGCAAAGTCCCCGATGGCGACAACATTGGCCCGAGCGCCAGGTCGCGGCCGGTGTTGCGCACTGTCCAGCCCGTCCACGGATCAAATTCGACGATTTCGCCGGTTGCCATCAATGGCAGCATGGCGGCCCAGATGTAGAACGGGTCGGTGTCACCCTGGTCCAGTGCCTCGCCGGTCACGGCATTGTAGTTTTCGGAGGCGATGCGATCCTCGCGCCAGTTCTTCATGAACAGGTCGTAGCTCTGGCCGGCGAGCTTGCTCGCTTCGGCCGTGAAACCGTAGCGACGCAGGCCGAGCCAGACCATGTAGTTGACATTCGGCCAGATGCGGCCGCGCCAGTAGACGTTGTCGGCGAAGGCCGGATCGTCACGCGTCGCGTTCGGCAGCACGAAGTCCCCGCCGAAAGTGGTCTCGTCGCTCAGATGTTTAAGCAGGCGCGACGCCTGAGCCGGCGTCGCGGCGCCGCAAAGCAGCGGATAGAAGCTGGTCGGCGACAGCGATCGGACAAAACCACCGCGCCGCTGTCGATTGGCAAAGATGCCGCGACTTTCATCCCAGAGCGTTTCCGAGATCAGCGTCCGGTGGCGTTCGGCCAAAGCGGCGAATTGGCGGGCATCGTCATGCTTGCCGAGCACGACGGCCATTTTTGAGAGCATTTCGGCATCGAGAGCGGCCGCGCAGTTGAGGCCGAGGTCGAAGGTCGAGAGCGTCCGGGTGACGGGATCGTAGATCGCTTCGTCATGCGTCGCGGAGTTGTCCATGCCGGTCTCGTTGCGCGCGCCGAAGGCAGTGCCCTTGTACAGGCCCTCACCTACATCAGAGGTGCCGCAGGACAGCAGGCCGAAACCATCGGGATCGCGATTGTCCTGCCACCAGCGCCGATTGCGCACCAGCGCGTCGTAGCTTGCCTGGATCATCGACCGTTCGCCGGTCCGCTGGTAGAGCTGCCAGACGACGAGCGCGCCGAACGGCAGCTGGGTGCGATCGACCCAGGCATCGTTGGAGGTGACGATGCAGGCGATATTGCCCTGCGGCGTTGCGCCGGCCATGGCGGTCGCCATGTTTTCGCGCGCCAGATCGGCGTCGAACACGCCGGCGAGAAGGGCCGCGAAAATCTGGTCGTTGAACCAGACGGCAAATTTCCCGAGATTCCAAATCCGCGTCACCGCCGTATAGGGCCGCGCGTTGGTCTCGTCCCAGATGGTGTTCCAGGCGACCACGTCGCGCATTGCGTCGAGGGCGCCCTCGAACAGGCCGGTCTGCGCCACGGCGAGCTCAGCCGGCGCGCCGGCCGCAAGGCAGGCCTTCGCCTTTGCGATCGCGAGCTCGGCGCTGTCGGCGACGCCCGCCGCATAGGCGCCCTGGCGCATCATCTCAAGATTGAAGCGCAGGGCGATCACCGGCGCTTCGTTTTTGCGCGTGGCGGTGTAGAAATAGCCGTTCTCCTCGAAGTCCGCCCGCAGCGCGTCGATCGTGTCGTGGCCGGTGACGTGCACCGGCGCCTCGGCGGTCGCGACCGCCACGAATCGCGTGCCAACCTTCAGCAGCGTAATGTTGCGTGCCGCATCATGGACCGCCACCTCACCGCCATCGGAGGAGATCGCCAGCGTCACCCAAAATCGCAGCCCCCATTCGGCCGACACCTTGCCGGTCCACCTGCCGCGTACGGCGAAGGGGTCGGTCTTGGTCGTCGAAAACGAGACCGTCGTACCGCTGAGGTCTGTCTCCAGCTCGATCAACGAGCCGTCAATGGTGTGACGGCCGAGGCGAACGGCGTCGCGCCGCGGCTCTATCGCGGAGGTCGTCCTGCTACGCGTTGAATACAGAACCGGCGTGATCCGCACGCCGAGCGGCAGGAAGACCATTTCGGCCGGCCGGCTTGACCAGCTGTTCCAGGCACGCATCAGGGGGATTGTCGAATGTTGTAGCATGGCTCTGTAACTTCCGGTCAGTGTGTCAGCGGAATAAGTTTCGGTACTGCGGACAGGCCGCTCTTGTCGGCCGTATCGCCGAGATAAGGCGTGTTGGCGTAATATCGGTTTGCCGCCGTGTTGGCGACGCGCAACTCGAGCGAATGGACGCCAGGACGCAACCGGCCGAGCGCAAAACGATAGGGCCGCCAGCCCCGCCGATCGATCTGCCGGCCGTCCAGGCTGGCGGCGACCACGGTCGCGACGTCAGGCAACTCGAGAAACCAGTCGGCCTCGTCGCCGATCTCCAGCGCCAGCCGGTAGATCCCGGTGCCGGACAAATCGGCAAATCCCTGCGTCTCCCATCCGGTCTCAACCGAAATCGGCACGAATGCCGCATTGGCCGCCGGCGCAAAACTCCAACCATCGACAAGTGAGACGGCGCGCGCGGGGTCAAGCGCTGGCTGGTTCGAGAGATGGCCATCGCCTGCGCCCCCATGCGTTGTCTGACGCAGGCGGAGGCAGCGCGCTTCCTGCGCTTCGAGCGTGACGGTCAATTGACTGAAGGCAGCGGCCTCCTCGATCTTGCCTGTCGTGGCGGACCAGACTTCGCAGTCGAAACCGTCATTGAAGAAAATCTCACTTTCCAGCGCGGCTTCACCATCGTTGAAGAGAACGATCCGCCACCAGCCATTGTCCTCGTATCCGGCCCATTGCCAGAGCCGGTCCGCGGGATGGCCGGTGATGACAGGACCGGACGGCGGAAGCCCTGCCAGCAGCGCGTCGATATCGCTGCCGCCGGGCATCCGATCGATATGCGTCGACGCCACCGCAGCCATCGGATCGGTGGCATCGCAAACGGTCGACAGGCGATCTCCGGAGGACCAGACGACACCGCCAGCGGCGCGGAAGGTCTCCAGTGCCCGCACCGTTTTTTTCGTCTCCAGCACGGTCACCGATGGCAGGATCAGGGCATCGAAGACAAGCCCCGAGACCAGCATCTGGCCGTCCTCGATCCTCGCCTTGGCCAGATCGGCCTCGCTGACGAACATGAAGTCGCAGCGCCTGGCCAGAAGCCCTTCGCACCATGCACCGATGTGGGTGGCATGGCCGTGGCGTGGGCCTTCTGCGAAGGCGGTATGAAGTGGATAGAGGATTGCGACCGGGGTGCGGGGTGTGGCCGGCTCGATGAAGGCTGAGATACGCGCGGTCTCCTGCGAAAACAGGTCATGATAGCCCCACCAGGGCTCAAAGTTGATGCCCGGCGCGAAATCGAAACGCGGATTGGTAAAGGGCGTCGGATCGTTGTCGCGCCCATCCGTCTGGTAGACGCCGTGCCATAGAAACTGGCGAGTGCCGAGGCAATAAAGCCGGATTGCCTGCGCCCGCATCGTCTCCAGCGTCAGTTCCCATTGCCCGGCGGCGCGCACCGGCGTTCGCTCGGCACTGGCATAGGTTTCGACGACACAGCGGCTGCGGCCATTCGAGCGGGCAACGGAATCGCCGAGCTTGGGCGCCAGCTGTGCGACGAAATTGTTGGAGTCGACCGTCGTCTCATGCCTGTAGGCATCGATGCCGAAGAAATCCACGGCAAGCGCGACCCTGGGGTCAATGCTGGTGAAGCCCCCGTTCAAGGCCCACGAACTGATATGCGGCAGGATTTCGTGCCCCGTGAGTGCGATGCCCTTGCGTTCGGCCCATCGACGCAGCGTGCCCGAGAAGGCATCGTTCATCAGGGCTGAATAAGCGGCATAAAATTGCGCGCGCAGCCGCAAGGTGTCAGGCCCGACATTGCGCAGCAGCGCCAGCAGCGTCTTGGCGAACGGCTGGCCCGTGTTTTGCAAAACGGCATCCGGCAGCGTCGAAGCAAATAGCAGACTGTTGCCAAGACTGCCCGAAATCTGATCCCATTTGTAAAAGCCGGCCGCCGGCTGGTCATAGAAGACCAAACCGACGGGATCAGGCACGAGATCACCAAGCGCTTCGACGAGCGGATCGAGCCCGACGTCGATAAACCGCTCCGCGGCTTCCGGCAGGAGGTAGTTGATCAGCCGGGACGTCGTGGAGCGCGCGCTGATGAATACCGTTATCGTCTGGCCGTCTTTAATCTCCCCGTCGAATGCGTAGGTGCAGGAAACACCGTCGCTTCTAACGACTGATGTCTGCGTGGTCACATCGACAATCTCGTCCAGACTGCCAACCTCACCGGAGGAATGCAGCAGGGCCGACGCGACCATCCATTCGCACCACTCGACCCGACCGCCTTCATATTGCCACTCGAAAATGTCCGATCCCATCTTCCGAGTGAAAGGCGGATGAATGCCACTGATCTCACCCCGCGGATCTCCTGAGGACATCCAGAAAAGATGGCGCTCGCGCAGGTCGTCGCGGTCCACGACTGTCCGGCCGCCGGCGTGCCCGCTGATCCAGTTATAGTCGTCGTAGATCCCTAGCTTCAGCCCCAGCTTGGCGGCGATGCCGGCCGCGGCGCGATAGGCGACGAGGTAGCCCGGCGACAGGTAGTCGTCGCGCGACATCGCAAGCCGAGCCTGGATCAGGATCGTGCCGATCCCCTTCTGTTTGAAATCGGCAAGCTGCGCGTGGCAGACCTCCTCTGTCGGGATCGAATGCCAGAACCAGTAGGCCGACGGCCGGAACGCTGTTGTCGGGTTCTCGAATAAGTCGCGGCGATCGATGTCCTGCCCGGTTCGGATCTGCTCCAATCGTCTGCTCCCTAGTGGGTTGCCGCCGTCACGCGTTGCATGGCGTTGGTCGTTTCCGTCCAGGCCGGCTTGTCGGGCGCGAAACGCGCTCTCAGATAGTCGGCAAGATCCTTGATCTGGCTTTCGTTCAGCGTCTGGCGAAAGGCCGGCATCGACATTACTTCCGGGGCCTCACGGCCGGTGGTCTGCGCCAGAATCGCCGGCGCCTCGACACCGTTCAGGATCGCCTGGATGAGATTGTCCGGCGTCGCCGCATGCAGGTTGCTGTTGAGCGCCAGCGACGACAGGATCGAGTTTCCGGTGTGGCATGTGGCGCAGGCGCCGTTGAACAGCCGCTCGCCCTTCGGCGAAACCCGAGCGGCGACAGCCTTGGCCGCTTCACTTGCGGCAATGGCGGCCTCGCTTTGTGCGTTGCTATCGGCGGGGGCCTCGTTGAGGCTGGCGAGATATGTTGCCATGGCACGGATATCGTTATCCGGCAGCGGCTGCATGACTTCGACGACATGCGCCATCGGGCCGGCGGCACTGCCGTGATCGCGCGAATGTCCGGTGCGCAGATAGTCGTAGAAGGCGTCCGCCGTCCAGCTGACAGGGCCCTTGGCGAAGGCATTGAGAGCCGGCGCCTCCCAGCCATCGGCAAAGCCACCCGAGAGCCGGGCGCTGCCGCTCTTTTCCGCGCCCAGCACATTTCGGTCCGTGTGACAGGCCGAACAGTGACCGAGCGTCTCGACGAGATAGGCGCCCCTGTTCCATTGCGCACCACGGGTCTCGACGTATTTGAACGGCTCAGCTTTCAGAAACAGCGCATTCCAGCCCGCCATCATCGCGCGGATGCTGTAGGGAAATTTGAGCTTTGTCTCCGGCGCCTTTTCGGCGACCGGCGCCTGCGTCATCATGTAGGCGTAGAGTGCCTGAAGATCGGCTTCCTCGGCGCCCGCGAACGAGGTGTAGGGATGGGCGGGATAGAGGTGATGGCCGTCGCGGCTGACGCCCTCTCGCATGGCCCGTTCGAAGGCTGGATACGACCACGCGCCGATGCCGCTTTCAGTGTCCGGGGTGATGTTCGTGGCATAGACGGCGCCGAACGGCGTGTCGAAGCGCCGGCCGCCGGCAAAGCGTGTGCCGTCATCACCGACATGGCAGACATTGCAGGCGCCGGCCGCGGCCGCAAGCCTGCCGCGTTCGATGGTGGCCGGGCTGTAGACGTTGGCATCGGGTCGCGGAATAGTGCCGATAGCAGAACGCCAAGGCGAGGCCATTGTGACGATACCGGACAAAGCGGCGACGGCACCGACGGCCGACAGACCGATGTTCCACCACTTCCGCTTCTTCGCCACCGGGGCAGCCGGCGCTTCATCCGTCTTGCCGTTCAGCGCGGCGAGTACCAGCTCCGGCGTCAGCGGTAGTTCGCGGAAGCGAATGCCGGTGGCATCGTAAACGGCATTGGCGATGGCCGAGGCGCTGGGAACGGAGGCGGATTCTCCGACCCCGAGCGGCGGCTCGTCCTGCCTCGGCACCATCAGCACGTCGATATCAGGCACCTCGGGGAAGGTGATCAACGGATAGCCGCCCCATTCCTTCGACTGCACGGCGGTCGAGGAGAATTCGACTTTTTCCTTCAGCACCCGGCTGGTGGATTGAATGATATTGCCGTGGATCTGGTGGCGCACGCCGTCGGGATTGATCATCATCCCGGAATCCTGCGCGCAGGTCACTTTGGTGACCGCGATCTCTCCGGTCTTCTTGTTGACGGCGACATCGGCGACCCAGGCGGCCCAGGCGGCGGCCTTGCCCGGAAACGGTCCATGGACGTAAACGGCATAGGCAAACCCGCGCCCGTAGAGCAGGTCGCCCTCACCACCCAGCGTGCCCCATGTCGTATGCGGCACCCATTTCGCCCGCTCGGCCAGCGCATGCACCAGGTCGACGGCGCGCGGATCGTGGAGGTAGCGAAGCCGGTACTCGACCGGATCGACGCCGGCGGCGGCTGCCAGTTCGTCRATGTAGCATTCGTGCGCAAAGGTGTTGGGCATTGCCGACACGCCACGGAACCAGGAAGCACGCGCGATCGGCGGCATATCGTGCACGGTGACGCGGAGGTTCCCGTAGGCATAGGGCGGGATGGCGGTGCGATCGCCCATCTGCACGACGTCGGAAACTGGCGGCATCTTGCCGGTGAGGATCAAGGGAAGGGTCGGCGCCAGATTGGAGGGATAGCGGGTTTCGAAATCATAGGCGGACGGACCGCCCTCCAGGTCGATACCGCCGCGCACATCCATGACCTGGGCGGCGCCCTTCGGCTCCCAGGCATGTTCCTGCTCGCGCGTCAGCTGCACCCGGACAGGTGCCTTGACGGCGCGCGACAGCAGGGCGGCGTCGGCCGTGACGTCATCGGCGCAATTGCGGCCATAGCAGCCAGCCGCCTCCAACCGCTCGACCCGGATCAGCTCTTCCGGCATGTCGAGCAGCAGCGCCAGATCGCGGCGCATTGGAAACGGGTTCTGCGTCCCCGACCAGACGGTCAGCCCTGCGTCACTGTAATCGGCTACCGCGCAGGACGGCCCGATCGAGCCGTGCATCTGGTAGGGCCAGACATAGGTGCGGTTCATCGGCTGGGCACTGCCGGCCAGGGCCATATCGACATTGCCGAGATCGGCAAGCTTGCGCGCAGTCGACGGATTGGCGCGCAGCGCCTTTTCCGGCGCGTTGAGATCCGGCCACTCGGGCGGCGCGCGCCACACGACCTTCAGGCTCTTGGCCGCCTCGATGGCGTTTTCCTCGCGGGTCGCGACCACGCCGACGAAATCGCCGAGGGCGACGACGCCGACCAGCCCGTTGATGTGCGCAATCGATGTTTCGTCGATGGAGATCAGGCTGTTTCCGACATGATCGCCGTGATCGAACCCCGCATAAGGCGGGCGAACGACGCGGCCATGCAGCATGCCCGGCACGCGCACATCATGCACATAAGTCCAGCGCCCCGTAGCCTTCTCGGGGATATCGACGCGCGGCCGCGACGAGCCGACCAGTCTATAGTCCGAGGCCGGCTTAAGGGCCGCGTATTTATCGATCGACAGCCTGACATGGCTGCCGGCGACGATGTCGCCGAAGCTGAGCTGCCAGTTCTCGCCGCCATCGGCACGGATGATGCCGTCTTCCAGTCGCAGCCGCTCAAGCGGCACGCCGCCCTTCTCAGCCGCCTTGGCGAGCAAATGATGGCGGGCGGTGGCGGCGGCCTGGCGCAGCGGCACTGCGGTGATCTGGATCGTTTCGCTGGCGATGGTCGCGCCCTGGTTGGGCGCGGCGGAGGTCGTGCCGAGCACCATGTCCACCTGCTCGAACGGCATGCTGAGCTCTTCGGCAACGATTTGCGCCAGAGAGGTGCGGATGCCCGTCCCTAGATCAACATGGCCGTTGAACGCAGTCACACGGCTATCGGCGCCCACCGCGATGTAGAGTTCCGCACCGTCGCCAAGCCTTGTATCGTTGACAACAAGCAGCATGTCGGCGGCCGACATATAGGCGGATTTCGGCATTTGGCGGTGGTCGGTCACGGGGAGACCTCCTTCGCAGCTTTTGATGAGATATCGTCCGGCGTGGATCGTCGCGTCCGTTCGGCCCTGGAATAGGCGACCGCCCGCCTGGCCGCGGCAAGTATTTCCATGTGCGTTCCACAACGGCACAGATGATGGCGCAACGCCTCGCGGATCGCGTCCTCGTCGGGATCGGCATTGCGATTGAGCAGGGCTGTGGTGGCGATGATCATGCCGTTCAGGCAATATCCGCATTGAGCGGCGGCCTCGTCGATAAACGCTGCCTGGACTGGATGCAGATGCTCGGGCGTGCCGAGACCCTCAAGCGTAGTGACGCGGCGAGTGCCGACGGCACCCAGAGGCACGGTGCAGGAGCGCACGGAGCGACCATCGACGAGAACGGCGCAAGCGCCGCATTCACCGAGCCCGCAACCGTATTTCGGGCCATTGAGGGAGAGATCGTTTCTGAGGATATAGAGGAGTGGTGTTTCCGGGCTTGCTTCGACGCTCTCGACGGCATCGTTCACATTCAAACTGAAGCAAACTGGCAGTGTCAAAGCAGGCCCTCCGCCCCGGAGAACGAAACACAGACCTCGCCTCTTTCCATCGGCCGTACCGCTACGCAGCAGACATCACTCGGACGTCCGCAAACCATAACGATGCGACAGTCACCGACTCTTCGCATCTATTGCCCCTTTTATTATTAAGAAGTGCATACGCTTTATAATGACAAAAGACAAGTCGGATTTCATCATCGGGATTTTGCTAGTATATCCAATCAGCAAGGCGTTTTTTGTGTCGTCTTGATAAAAATCAGAACATCGCTATTGCAATTTAGAGCGTATGCGCTAGAATTTTTGCCAAGCCTCCAATCGTGGGAACAATGCGTCGAAAGACAGCTAAGAAGGGTCGCTATGTCTAACGGAAAAGAAAAGATCGCGATTATCGGCGCCGGCCTCGGCGGCGCTGTCGCGGGTGCGCTGCTCCAACACGCAGGTTTCGACGTCAACGTCTATGAACAGGCACCGGCATTCTCGCGCCTGGGCGCCGGCATTCATATGGGGCCGAACGTCCTGAAGATTTTCGAGCGCATCGGCGTCGACAAGAAGGTGATCGGCATCAGCAGCACGCCGAGCCATTGGTTCAGCCGCGACGGCATTACCGGCGAATACACCGCCCGGATTTCGCTTGAAGGCTACGGCCAGACCTATTGCACCGTTCACCGCGGCGACCTGCAGGCCATCCAGTGCGATGCGTTACAGCCAGGCACCTTGCATTTCGGCAAGAAGCTGGCTCGCCTCGACGACAGCGGCACCGATGTGCTGATCGAATTCGAAGACGGAACCTCGATACGCGCCGACATCGTGATCGGCGCCGACGGCATCAATTCGCGCGTTCGCGAAACGCTGCTCGGCGAAGAGAAGCCGAATTACAGCGGCTGGGTCGGCCATCGCGCCCTGATCTCGTCCGACAAACTGAAGAAATACGATCTGACATTCGAGGATTGCGTCAAGTGGTGGGGTCCGGACCGTCATATGATGGTCTACTACACGACGGCTCGGCGCGACGAATATTACTATGTCACCGGCGTTCCGCATCCGGCCTGGGAATTCGATTCGGCTTTCGTCGACAGCAGCCGCGACGAGATGGCGGCGGCGTTCGAGGGTTATCATCCGATCATCCAGGCGCTGATCGAAAGCACCGATGGGGTGACGAAATGGCCGTTGTTCAACCGTAACCCGCTGCCGCTCTGGAGCAAGGGCCGTCTTGTGCTGCTTGGAGATGCGTGCCATCCGATGAAACCGCATATGGCGCAGGGTGCCGCGATGGCGATCGAAGACGCCGCCATGCTGACCCGCTGCCTGCAGGAAACCGGCGTCAACGACTTCCGCACCGCTTTCGGATTGTATGAGACCAACCGCCGCGATCGCGCGACGCGTGTCCAGAGCGTTTCGAACGCCAACACTTTCCTGCTCAAACAGGAGGATCCGGCCTGGGTCTACGGCTATGATATCTATGCCGCCCCCCTGAAGAGCGAGACTGCGGCATGAGCGGCGGCGCCTTGTACGGAGCGAACGTCTTCGCCAATGGCATCCGACAGCACTATCTGCGCTATGGCGGCAAAGGCCCTGCGGTCATCCTGATCCCGGGCATCACCAGCCCCGCGATCACCTGGGGTTTCGTCGCCGACCGGTTGGCCGAGCGTTACGACGTCTATGTGATCGACGTACGCGGCCGCGGCCTGTCGTCGACTGGCCCCGACCTCGATTACGGCCTCGACGCCATGGCTGCCGACGTCGTCGGCTTCGCATTGGCGCTTGGACTTGCTACTCCCGCCCTGCTCGGCCATTCAATGGGCGCGCGCATCGCCATTCGTGCCGCCGTTGCGGCGCCGGAGGCGTTTTCGAGGCTGGCGCTGATCGATCCGCCGGTCTCCGGCCCCGGACGCCGCGCCTACCCGAGCAAGCTGACCTGGTATGTCGACAGCATCCGCCTGGCGCTGAAGGGCATCGACGCGGAGGGCATGAAGGCGTTTTGTCCGACATGGACCGACGAGCAACTGAAGCTGCGCGCCGAATGGCTGCACAGCTGCTACGAGCCCGCGATCGTCACCGCTTTCGAGGACTTCCACAAGGACGACATCTTTCCGGATCTGCCGAAGCTCAAGCAGCCGGCCATGTTGATGGTCGCCGGCCGTGGCGGCGTGATCGAAAGCGTCGACGTGGACGAGGCCCGCTCGCTTTATCCGGGGCTGGAAATTACCCGGGTGCCAGATGCAGGGCATATGATTCCATGGGATGATTTCGACGGCTTCTTTGCCGCGCTTGGAGATTTTCTCTCCCGTTGATTGAAGCGGCGGTGGGGCGATGATCCACCRCCGTTTGTTTGAGAGCCGTTTTTTTTGCGAAGCAAAGGATTTCACCCGTGCAGAAGTATTACCGTATCGGCCAGATCGTTCCGAGCTCCAACACGACGATGGAGACCGAAATTCCCGCCATGCTGACGGCACGCCAGTCCATCCGGCCCGAGCGCTTCACTTTCCACTCCAGCCGCATGCGGATGAAGAAAGTGGTGAAGGAAGAACTGGCGGCAATGGACGCTGAATCCGACCGTTGCGCCGTCGAGCTCTCCGACGCCCGCGTCGATGTTCTCGGATACGCGTGCCTGGTCGCCATCATGGCGATGGGCCTCGGCTATCACCGCCAGTCGGAGAAGCGCCTGATGGGTCGCACCCAGGAGAATGGCACTGACATTCCCGTCGTGACCAGTGCCGGCGCCCTGATCGAGGGCCTGAAGGTGATGAAGGCGAGGAAGATCGCCGTCGTCGCGCCTTATATGAAACCGCTGACGGAGCTGGTCGTGGACTACATTCGCGAGGAAGGCTTCGAGGTCGTGGACTGGCGGGCACTCGAGATCCCCGACAATCTGGATGTGGCGCGCCACGACCCGGAAAATCTTCCGGCGATCGTAGAGACGCTCGACCTGACCGATGTGGACGTGATCGTGCTATCGGCCTGCGTGCAGATGCCATCGCTGCCCGTCATCGCCAAGGTCGAAGCCATGACAGGCAAACCGGTACTGACCGCCGCCGTCGCGACCACTTATTGCATGCTCAAGAAGCTCGGTCTGGAAG
>NZ_JBFUAY010000139.1:0-12858 GCF_056406015.1 Rhizobium sp. P1_E1
CTGCAGCAGCCGGTCAAGAGCCTGGTGTAGACCAGCTCGAAACCGCCCGGGCCGCCATAATAGGGATCGGGAATATCCTCTCCCGTTCCCAGCGCCGTGTCACCGAAAAGGTGCATATTCGCCCCATGCGGCGCGCTCTTTTCGAGCGCCGCCAGGTTGTCGCGGTCCATGGCTAGGATCAGATCGAAATCCTTGAAATCCCTCGGTTGGACGCGGCGGGCGCGCTGCCCCGATATGTCGATGCCGTGGCCTTTCGCGATGGCGATCGAACGCCGGTCGGGCGGCTCGCCTTCATGCCAGCCACCGGTGCCGGCGGAATCGATCGTAAAATCGCCGGTCAACCCCGCCTCGGCGACGAGATGGCCAAAAATTCCCTCCGCGAGCGGAGAACGGCATATATTGCCCATGCAAACGAAGAGGATGCTGATGCGTTTCATCGGTAACCTGTCGGACAGAGAAGAGGACCATGGCATGAAAATGGAAAAACTGGAACGGACGGCGGCCGAGGCGCAACTGACCGAGCTTTCGGGCTGGGTGCTCAATGATGCGGGTTCGTCGATATCGAAGACGTTCAAGTTCGCAAATTTCGTCGAGGCTTTCGGCTTCATGGCGCAGGCAGCACTTGCGGCCGAGAAGCTTAACCACCATCCCGAATGGTTCAACGTCTATTCCAGGGTGGATGTGACGCTGAACACGCATGATGCCGGCGGGCTGACGGAACTGGATTTCAAGCTCGCCAAAGCAATGGAGAAGGCTGCGGCGCGACGTGTCGTTTGAATATGGGGCCGATTGAAAGGGGCCGATTGAAAGACTGGGCGCCGTCACCATATGTTCGCATGGACAAAAGGGATGCAGGGATGGACGAGGTCAAATTCGGCGAAATCCTCTTGCCGGGCGACGAGGACACCCAAAGCCGGCGCGAGAAGACCGTCAGGCAGAAATTCTGGCCGACGTTCCGACGGGCGGTGCGACAGATCCCGTTCTCGCGCGATGTGGTCGCCGGTTTCTATTGCGCGCTTGATCCGCAGACGCCGACAAAGGTGCGCGGCGTGCTGCTTGCGGCACTTGCCTATTTTGTCATGCCGATCGACATGATCCCGGACATTTTCGCCGTCATCGGCTTTTCCGACGACATTGCCGTGCTCTCGGCCGCCTTCGCCATGGTGCGCGGCCATATCCGGCCGGGTCATTACGAAGCGGCCGACCGCGTTCTCGCCGACCGGCCGGAAGAAGCGATGAAGACGATTTAAAGCGCGTCGAATCGAGCCGGGATGTGACACGCTTGTTTCATGCGTGTCGTCATCTCAAAACCGGTGCGCCCGTCTGGGCGACATTGCATCAGGCGATTTCGCGTTCCAGCACCTTGCGGAGCTTGCCGAAGGCAAGCCGGATACGCGACTTCACCGTGCCGAGCGGCAGACCGGTCGCTTCGGCGATCTCCGAATGCGATTGACCGAGGAAGAAGGCGGCGCGCAGCATGTCGCGCTGTTCCTCCGGCAATTGACCGACGGCGGCGCGTATCTTGGCGTCGCGATCGTCGTTGGCGATGAGTTCTTCCGCGCCGATATCGGCCGGCGGCTGCAGGGCCGGATCAGTCTCATCGAAGATGCGGGTATTGGCGCGGCGTTGCATGTCGATGCGGCGATTGCGGGCAATGCGGAAAAGCCAGGTCGAAAGTGAAGATCGCGTGGCATCATAGAGGTCTGCCTTGTGCCAAAGCACGATCATGATCTCCTGGACCAGTTCCTCGGCCTCGCCTGATGTCATCCTCTGGCGCATCAGCCAGGCCTTCAGGCGGGGTGCGAAATAGTCGAACAGGATGGAAAAGGCCTGCTGGTCGCGATCGTTCGCGACGGCCTTCGCGAGGGCAGCGAAACGCTGTCTTTCCTCGGCATCCATATCCCCTCACCAGCCCCCTGCGGCAACAATTTCGTCCCGGATTTCCAAGTCTTAATGAGGTACAACGGATTTGGGAAAGGTCAAACTCTTGCCTGAATCTTTGTGTCTTAAATTCAGCCGAACGGACGATCAGTGCCATTGGGGCACGGTGTCGCGGTCGATACCGTCAAAGGGGCGAAAATTGACACTCGAGCTGAAATGACACAGGCAGATACAAATCGCAGCTATTGTTGACCATTTGGTAACCTGAATTAAGTCAAAATAAAGCAGATCGTGATTATGCGGCGCCCGCTATGATCGCTTCGGGCCTTGAATCGCAAGAACCGGCAGGAATCCATGTTTGTAAAAAGTATCGTATCCGCTCTCGCACTCACCCTTGTTATGGCCGGAGTTGCGGAAGCGCAGCAGGCCGCGCCGAACCGCATCCAGCAGTTCCAGGCATGGGGCGCCTACTCCTACAAGTCGGGCAGCAGCACCGTCTGCTACGTGCTGTCCGTTCCGACGGCAAAGCAGCCGGCAAGCGTCGACCACGGCGACAATTTCTTCATCGTCTCGCAGCGTCCGGGCCAGAACATTTCCTACGAGCCGCAGGCGATGATGGGTTACACGGTCAAGGAAAATTCGAAGATCAACGTCGTCATCGACAACAAGACCTTCGTGATGTTCACCAAGGACAAGGCTGGCTGGGTCGAGAATGCTGCCCAGGAGCCGGCCCTCGTCGCGGCGATGAAGACCGGTCATTCGATGACGGTCAATGCCGTTTCGCGCAAGGGCACCGGCACCTCCTACAGCTATTCGCTCTCGGGCATCTCGGCTGCCCTGAAGCAGATCGAAACCTGCAAGTAGGCGGTCCTTCCGGCCGCAGAATTTCAAGGGCCGGCCTTGCGCCGGCTCTTCTCGTTTCCATCTAAAGCGCGACGCGGTCTTTCAGATCCGCCTGCCGCGCTTTAGGAGTTTGGTTTGAGCGTGCCGTAATCGCAAAACCGTCGCGTGTTTTTGCGCGACATGCTTGATAGTGACGCGCGGGCAAAATGATGGTAAAGCCGGCGCCAACAGCGGACAGATCGCGATAGCAGTCGCCGTTCCGCCATTCAATTTCTGCCGATGTGCCGTCATGCGCCCGCAAGTCTTCCGGCTTACCCCCTGAAGCGCGCGGGCTCGCAGAGCCGGCACATGTTCGAATTCGGGATAAATGCCTATGTCCGTCATGGATGCGATCGTTGTTACCAAGCCGCAGGCGCGCACGTCCGCCAACATCGAGAAACCCTCGTTGATCGGCCTGTCGCGTGAGGAGATGGGGGCGGCACTCCGGGAAAAGGGTGTGGCTGAGAAGCAGATCAAGATGCGCGTCTCGCAGCTCTGGAACTGGATCTATGTGCGCGGCGTCTCCGACTTCGACCATATGACGAATGTCGCCAAGGACATGCGGGAGATGCTGAAGCAGCATTTCACCATCGCACGTCCCGAGATCGTCGAGGAGCAAGTCTCCAACGACGGCACGCGCAAATGGCTGCTGCGCTTTCCGCCGCGGGGCGCCGGGCGCCCCGTCGAGATTGAGGCTGTCTACATTCCGGAAGAGGGCCGCGGCACGCTCTGTATCTCAAGCCAGGTCGGCTGTACGCTCACCTGTTCCTTCTGTCATACCGGGACGCAGCGTCTGGTGCGCAACCTGACGGCGGAGGAAATTCTTTCGCAGCTGCTGCTTGCCCGCGACCGACTTGGCGATTTCCCGGACCGTGAAGCGCCGCAGGGTACGATCATGCCTGCCGAGGGCCGCAAGGTCAGCAACATCGTCATGATGGGCATGGGTGAGCCGCTTTATAACTTCGATGCCGTCAAGCAGGCATTGCTGATCGCCACGGATGGTGACGGCCTGTCGCTGTCCCGGCGCCGCGTGACGCTTTCCACCTCCGGCGTCGTGCCGGAGATCTTCCGCACCGGCGAGGAAATCGGCGTCATGCTGGCGATTTCGCTGCATGCGGTGCGCGACGATCTGCGCGACATTCTCGTGCCGATCAACAAGAAGTACCCGCTGAAGGAGCTGATCGAGGCCTGCCGGACCTATCCGGGCCTTTCGAACGCACGGCGCATCACCTTCGAATATGTGATGCTGAAGGATGTCAATGACAGCCTGGAAGACGCCAAGGGGCTGATCAAGCTCCTGAAGGGCGTGCCAGCGAAGATCAACCTCATTCCGTTCAATCCCTGGCCGGGCACCAATTACCAGTGTTCCGACTGGGAGCAGATCGAGAAGTTCGCCGATTTCATCAATTCGGCGGGGTATGCTTCGCCGATCCGCACGCCGCGCGGCCGCGACATTCTTGCCGCCTGCGGCCAGCTGAAATCGGAATCCGAACGCATGCGCAAGACCGAACGTCTGGCCTTCGAGGCGATGATGATCGCCAATCACGGCGCCGACGACTGATCAGCAAGTTTGATCCTCGCTACAATTCTCCGCGATTGATTTCAGGGGGTGCTTTTCCTAAAAGTGGCGCCAAAATCATTCAGGAGGATCCCCATGCGCCCGATTTTGCTCGCTCTTGCCGCCAGTTTGGCCCTTTCCCTGCCCGCAAAGGCCGATGACGTCACCGTCGCCGTGACGGCAATCGTCGAACATCCGGCGCTCGATGCGGCGCGCAAGGGCGTTCTCGATGCGCTGACGGCCGCCGGCTACAAGGAGGGTGAGAACCTGAAATTCGTCTTCGAGTCGGCGCAGGGCAATCCGGCGACGGCAGCCCAGATTGCCCGCCAATTCGCCGGCGACGAGCCCAATGTCATCGTGCCGATCTCGACGCCCTCGGCCCAGGCCGTCGTCTCCTCGACGCGTGACATTCCCGTCGTCTTCACGGCCGTCTCCGATCCGCTTGGCGCCCAACTCGTCAAGAACATGGACAAGCCCGGCGGCAATGTCACCGGCCTCTCCGATATGTCGCCGGTCGCCGAGCACATAGCGCTGATCAAGGAAATCCTGCCTGATGTGAAAACCATCGGCTATCTCTACAATTCCGGCGAGGCGAATTCCGTTTCGCTGCTCGCCGTGCTGAAGGCTGAAGCCGAAAAGGCTGGCCTGAAGGTGGTCGAATCGGCTGCCACCAAGTCGGCCGAGGTCCAGGGTGCGGCACGCGCGCTCGTCGGCCGCGCCGACGCGATCTACATTCCAACCGACAACACGATCATCTCCGCGCTCGAAGGCGCCGTCGCGGTTGCCGAGGAGAGCAAGCTGCCACTCTTTACCGCTGACACGGATTCGGTTTCGCGCGGTTCGATCGCCGCCCTCGGCTTCAACTATTATGATGTCGGCAAGCAGACCGGCGACATCGTCGTGCGCGTGCTGAAGGGTGAGAACCCCGGCGACATCGCGGTCAAGACCGCCGCCGGCAGCGACCTCGTCGTCAACAAGGCTGCGGCCGAGAAGATGGGCGTCACCCTGCCGCAGAGCGTGCTTTCCCGCGCCAACAAGGTCATCGAATAGTCGGCCGGTACGTCTAGCGCCTTCGTCGTATTCAGCCGCTCTCGTTTGCACGGGAGCGGTTGTTTGTATTAAAAGGCTCCGTTTCGCGACGGGCGGAACGGACACAAAAAGGGGCTGAAAGCCTTGAGCCAAATCGCATTCTGGGGGGCCGTCGAGCTCGGCCTAGTCTATTCTTTCGTCGCCCTTGGGGTCTATCTCGCCTTTCGAGTTCTCGATTTTCCCGACCTGACCGTCGACGGCTCCTTTCCGCTTGGCGCGGCGGTGACAGCCGTGCTGATCATTGCCGGCGTCAACGCCTGGCTTGCGGCTCTGATCGCCATGGCAGCCGGTGCGGCTGCGGGCATGGTGACGGCGCTGCTCAACGTGCGCTTCAAGATCCTCAATTTGCTCGCCTCGATCCTGACGATGATCGCGCTGTTTTCCGTCAATCTGCGCGTGATGGGCAAACCCAATGTCGCCCTCATCAATGCCGACACGATGATCAGCCCGTTCTTCGGCCATGGCCTTCGCGATTTCTACGTGCGGCCGCTCTTCGTCGGTATTCTGGTCGTCATTGCGCTCATCCTGGTCTGGCGTTTCCTGGAAAGTGATGCGGGACTGGCAATGCGGGCGACCGGCGCCAATGCAAGGATGGCGCGGGCCCAGGGCGTCGATACCAGCCGGCAGATCTATCTCGGCATGGCGATCTCGAATGCGCTGGTGGCGCTCGGCGGCGCCCTGTTTGCCCAGACGAACGGCTTTGCCGACGTCACCTCCGGCGTCGGCACGATCGTCGTCGGCCTCGCTGCCGTCATCATCGGCGAGACGCTGCTCGGGCGGCGCGGTCTGCTGATCGCGCTGATCGGCTGTGTGCTCGGCTCGATCCTCTATCGCATCGCGATCCAGCTGGCGCTTTCGAGCGACGTCATCGGCCTGCAGGCGTCCGACCTCAATTTCGTCACCGCCGTGCTGGTGACCGTGGCGCTCATCCTTCCCCGTTTGCGTGGAGGTGCCGCGTCGTGATCAACCTCAAGAACATCAAGGTCGTCTTCGGGCGCGGCACGCCGCTGCAGAAGCAGGCGCTTTCCGGTGTCAGCCTGACGATCGAGGAAGGCTCCTTCGTCACCGTCATCGGCTCGAACGGCGCCGGCAAATCGACGCTGCTCGGCGTGCTCGCCGGCGATGTGCTGGCAAGCGAGGGGCAGGTGCTGATCGGCAATGCCGACGTGACCCGCAAGACGACGGCGGCGCGCGCCGGACTTGTCGCCCGGGTCTTTCAGGACCCGCTGACCGGAAGCTGCGGTGCCTTGTCGATCGAGGAGAACCTGGCGCTTGCGGCGCGGCGCGGCGAGCGGCGCGGGCTTGTCTCGGCGCTGGGCGCAAAACGGCGCGAGCATTTTCGCGAGAGGATCGCCGAGCTCAATCTCGGGCTGGAGAACCGCATGAAGGATCGGATGGACCTGCTGTCCGGCGGCCAGCGGCAGGCGGTCTCGCTTGTCATGGCGACGCTGGCGGGCTCGGAAGTGCTGCTGCTCGACGAACATACGGCGGCGCTTGACCCCGGCATGGCAGAATTCATCATGGGCCTGACCCAAAAAATTGTTTCCGAGCGCAAGCTGACGACGCTGATGGTGACGCATTCGATGCGCCAGGCGCTCGATTATGGCCACCGGACGGTGATGCTGCATGGCGGCGAGATCGTGCTCGATGTCGCCGGCGACAGCCGCAAGACATTGCAGGTCGAGGATCTGATCGCGATGTTCCGCAAGATGCGCGGCCAGACGCTGGATGATGACGCCCTGCTGATCGGCTAACGCCGACAGCGGGCTGATCGGGTAAACCGACAGCGTGCCGATCGGCTAAGGCCGACGGCGGGCGGACCGACTAAATGGCTGCGGGCTATTTCGCCTGGGTGAGCAAGATCTTCGCGGCGAAGACCGAGAAGACGCCGGCGAAGGTGTAGTCCATGCCGCGCAGCACTTTCTTGTTGTTCTGCAGCCAGGAGGCCAGCCAGTCGGCGGCAAAGACGACGCTGGCATTGACCGGCATGCCGATCAGGATGAAGCAGAAGCCGAGAAAGAGCAGCTTTTGGGTGACGGCTGGATCGCCGGCGCTGACGAATTGCGGCAGGAAGGTCATGAAGAAGATGATGACCTTGGGGTTCAGAAGATTGACCCAGAAGCCCGACGAAATATTCGAAAGTGGCGTGCCCTTCTGCTCCTCGACCTTGGCGACGGTGAGCTTCGAGCCGAAGCGGATCGCCTGCACCGCCAGCCAGAGCAGATAGGCGGCACCGCCCGTCTTCAGGATCAGGAAGGCGGTCGGCGAGGCGGTGATCAGCGCCGAAATCCCGAAAGCGACCAGCATGGTGTGGACGACGATGCCGAGGCTGGTGCCGACGACAACGAAGAGAGCCGCCTTCTTGCCCTGGGCCAGTGCGCGGCTGATCGACAGCGTCATGTCGGGGCCTGGGGTCGCCGCAAGCAGCAGCGTCGCGGCGGCAAAGGCGAGAAGGGTCGGCAGGCTCGGCAGGAAATCCATGACACACTCTGAAAGCCGGAAAGGATCTGGGGATCTCTTACCCAGCTTTCAGAAAATTACCAATCAAACCTTCTGATGGCGCCGATTACTTCTGGTCGAGGAAGACCTTGAACTTGTCGGCGAAGTCCTTGTGCCAGCGTGACAGCGGCGGACGATTCTCGATGATATCGCCGGCCGCCCAGGCCATTCGGCGTTCGTCGACCGGACGCGCCACGTCATTGTCGGGGCAGAGAATATAGAAATCGCCGCGTTCGAGGCTTTCGACCATGAAATCGACGGTCTGTTCCGGCGTCCAGGCGGCTGCCGGTTTTTCCGCGCGGTCGCCCTTGGTGAGGCCGGTGAAGACGAAGCCGGGGATCAGAAGGTGGGCGGAGATCTTTCCGCCTTCGGTATTGCGAAGCTCATGCTGCAATGCTTCGGTGAAGACTTTCACGCCAGCCTTGGAGATGTTGTAGGCGGGGTTGCCGGGCGGCGTGGTGATGCCCTGCTTGGAGCCGGTGTTGATGATCAGGCCTGGCTCGCCGTGCGACAGCATCTTCGGGCCGAAGGTCCGCGTGCCGTTGATCACACCCATCAGGTTGACGGCGAAGATATGGTCCCAGTTCGCCTGCGGGCTGAAGATCGAGGTTTCCGGGCCGATGCCGGCATTGTTCATCAGCACGTGCACACGGCCGAAACGCTGGAGTACGGCGCGCTCGAGCGCCTCCAGGGATTCCTTGACTGCGACGTCGGTCTCGACCGCCATCACATTTTCCTCGCCGGCAATGGCCTTGAGTTCATTGGCCGCGTCGGCCAGCCGATCGCCGCCGAGATCGGCGATGGCGACGCTCATGCCGCGTCCGGCGAAATATTTCGCCGCGGCAAGACCGATGCCGGAGGCGCCGCCGGTGATGACGGCAACATTGGACTTCTTGAAAATGTCTTGAATATTCGTCACGGGGCAGCCTCTCCTCGAGCATTTGCGGACGCTGGCGAATATGGGCTCCGCTTTCGCGCTGTCAAACGGTATCGGCACCATCAGCGTCGCACTTGGTCTTGCGTCACGCGCCAATCTCGCTAAAAGTGCCGCGACACCGGGTTTTCGCCGGCCTTTTATGCAACGGACCTCATCATCATGGCATCATACAAAGACGTGAAGAAAGTCGTTCTCGCCTATTCCGGCGGCCTCGACACCTCGATCATCCTGAAGTGGCTGCAGACGGAGCTCGGCGCCGAAGTCGTCACCTTCACCGCCGATCTCGGCCAGGGCGAAGAGCTGGAGCCGGCGCGCAAGAAGGCCGAGATGCTCGGCATCAAGGAGATCTATATCGAGGATGTGCGCGAGGAATTCGTGCGCGATTTCGTCTTCCCGATGTTCCGCGCCAATGCCGTCTACGAAGGCGTCTACCTGCTCGGCACCTCGATCGCCCGGCCCCTGATTTCCAAGCATCTGATCGATATCGCCCGCAAGACGGGTGCGGATGCGATCGCCCATGGCGCGACCGGCAAGGGCAACGACCAGGTCCGTTTCGAACTGTCGGCCTATGCCCTGAACCCCGACATCAAGATCATCGCGCCGTGGCGCGACTGGGCGTTCAAGA
The DNA here is from genome assembly GCF_056406015.1 of Rhizobium sp. P1_E1. NCBI lineage: Bacteria > Pseudomonadati > Pseudomonadota > Alphaproteobacteria > Hyphomicrobiales > Rhizobiaceae > Rhizobium > Rhizobium sp. P1_E1. The sequence goes on from NZ_JBFUAY010000139.1 coordinate 9,472, forward strand.
GCCGCACCGATCTGCTGGCCTTTGCCGAGCAGCATCAGATCCCGGTTGCCAAGGACAAAAAGGGCGAGGCGCCGTTCTCCGTCGACGCCAACCTTCTGCATTCCTCTTCCGAGGGCAAGGTTCTTGAGGACCCTTCGCAGGAAGCGCCTGAATATGTGCATATGCGCACCATTTCGCCTGAGGCCGCACCCGACAAGGCAACGACCATCAAGGTCGGCTTCGAGAGAGGTGACGCGGTTTCGATCAACGGCGTGCGCATGAGCCCGGCGACGCTGCTCGCGACACTCAACAATTACGGCCGTGACAACGGCATCGGCCGTCTCGACCTCGTCGAGAACCGCTTTGTCGGCATGAAGTCGCGCGGCGTCTACGAAACGCCAGGCGGCACGATCCTGCTCTCGGCGCATCGCGCCATCGAATCGATCACCCTCGACCGCGGTGCCGCCCATCTCAAGGACGAGATCATGCCGCGCTACGCCGAGCTGATCTATTACGGCTTCTGGTTCTCGCCGGAACGCGAGATGCTGCAGGCGCTGATCGACAAGAGCCAGGAGCATGTCGAAGGCGAAGTGACGCTGAAGCTCTACAAGGGCAATGTCATGGTCATCGGCCGCGAAAGCGACAAGTCGCTCTATTCCGACAAGCTCGTCACTTTCGAGGACGATCAGGGCGCCTACGACCAGAAGGATGCAGCCGGCTTTATCAAGCTCAATGCGCTGCGCCTGCGCACGCTCGCCAAGCGCAACCTCGTGAAATAATCACGGTTCGCCTTCGACCGGATATCAGCCCGCCGGCATCGCCGCGCGGGCTTTTTCGTGGAGTGAGGTAGCAAACGCCACCAACCTCTTAGAGCGTTCTGGATGGCCGGATTGCATCAACAGCGGATATCGGCGCGGCTTGGATAGACGACCGCTACGGGCCGACAGCTGTCCAGCAGCTTTCAAGTGGCCGAAATCAAATAGCGGACCTTCATCCAGCTAGCTGATACGCCGGGAGCGCGCCGCACTGATCTGAGGACCCGCCCGCCTCACTCTTCGGTCGACGGTTCGGCGTCGGCCTTGGCTTCCGCGGCCCTGATGCGCTGGGCGAAGGACGAGAGGTCGATGCCGACGGGGATCATCTGAGGCGCCACCGCATCGGCAGACGCCATGTCCTGGGCGATCGTCTCCAGATGGGTCATGACTTCGGCGAACTTCAGATAGGAGCTCCCCTTCTTCCAACCTCTGGCGCGTACGGTGTTGTGAACGACGAGGAGGATGCCGAAGCGATTATCCTTGTCGCGGAGATAACGGCCTCGCAGCTGCACTGTTAGCGCGTCCTCTAGTTCCTTGAGCGACCAACTGCCGGCCACCTTGATTTCGATCGGCGACTTAGCCGCCGGATCTCGCAGCGAGCCCAGACGGATGTCGGGTTCCTTCTCCTCGGCGACATGGGGTTCGCGTTCGAGCGAGTAGCTGTGCCCCTGCAGGGAAGCCAATTTGTCCGCGAACCAGTTCTGGACATCGACCTCGTCGGGCAGGCGAGCGACGGTTAGACCCTGGTTGAAGTCGCCGTGCAGCAGCTGGTGCGCGATGTCGCTGAGACGCGCGACGGCAACGCGCTGTAATTCCGCCGACGTCGCGGGCACCAGTTCGTGGCTCTTCTCGAACGTCAAGACATCCAGCGCGCGCAACGCCTTCGGTTCGGAGTCCGCCGCTGCGCGCTCGAACGCCAGCTCGCGCAGGCGACGATCCCAGACGGGAAAATCGGGGATCTTTCGAAAGCGCTGGATCGCCGCGTAGGTCGCGTAGCCCGGCGTATTGACCAGCGTGTTGAATAGCCCGCTGCGCGCATCTTCGGCGTGGTCGCGCTCGTCGGGGGAGTAGACCTCGAGGCTCGGCCGATTGTTATCCTCGTCGGGGCGGATCTGCTCGAAGGCGAGCAGCACCAACCGTTCGAGGCTGGCAAAGGGAACCGGCGAAAGCTTGAGTTGATCGAGCCGATAGCGCGAGCCGAAGGCACGCGGGAGGGCGGCCTGCGCGAGGAGCACCTGATCCTTGCGGCCCATCGTCTGAAACGCCTGAATCAACAGATCGGTCGCACCCGACGCATCATGGGCGTAAACGAGCCCGATGTAGGCGGCGCGTGTCCATCGGCTGGGCGCCTCGAGGCTACGGCGTGATGCAAGTGGAATGGCCGCCGCGAGGGTGGCCGGGTCGCGCGCGATGAGGCGTAATGCCATGTCGAGCGCGTCGTTGGGCACGTCGGGATGCGCGTCGAGCCAGTCGAGCATCAGTGGCGCCATGAGCGCCGCAATCGCATCGCCGGCGCCGACCACGTCTTGCAGATAGGTGCGATACTCGTGCGTGTTGGTCGGCTCCAGATCGACCGTAAGGTAGCGCCAGAGTATATCCTTCACGACGGCGGGGTGCGCTGTCGCCAGGTCATCGATCCATTTCGGAAATCCGTTGAGCTCGCGTGTCGCAAAGCGCGTGGCAAGCTTCGCCTCCTCCTCGTTGAGCGCCGCCGCCCACCCCGGATTGTTGCTCGCTTCCAGGGTAACGCCGACGATACCGAGCATGTCATTGGCACTGCTGGTCCGACGCTCCTCCGGCAACATCTCGGACGGAAGCGCTGTTTGCAGCAGCCGCCAATATTGAATCATCGCCTTGCGAAAAGCCTCGACCACCGCATCGCCGAAGAGCAAGCGCAGCGGCGAGATGTCGGCAATCGCGTGATGGGAGCTGTTCTCGCCGAGACGGCTGAGCAGGCGCCAGAGATGGTAGAGACGGCCATCGACCTTGCCATCGTCAGGCTCCAGATAGTCAAGCAACAGCTCCGGCTTGGCCTGCACTTCATTGCGAAAATCGATCCAGCTCTGATCCACGCGCGCCTGATCGCTCGCGTTTTGTGCCTCGCGCTTCGCCTGCTCCGTCTCGAATTGCTCATGTTCGGGATCGCGCGCGGGGGGCGCGAACCAGCTGTCGATCGTCTGTTGGACGATGGTCGCGGGATTGGCGGCGCGGATCCGTGCCAGAAGCGCTGCATCATTGCCCGCCTTGCGCCAAATCAGCATCGCCCCGTTTGTGGCGAACCGCAGGTCATTCTCGTCCGACCGCGATCCGATATCCTCGATCAGCCAGTCGATGTCGGCCGTCTGGATACGCGGACCTAGAGCATGCTGTGATTTAGCGGAATCTGGGATTCGCAAATCAGTTTGAATGTGATTCAACATTGCTGCTGGGGAAGGCAGGCCAGCGGCGATGACACAGCCTTATTCTGAAGATCTTCGAGAGCGTGCAATGGCGCGGCTAACGGCCGGCGAGACGATACGCTCTATTGCGGCCGCACTATCGATCAGCCCTTCGTGTGTTTCAAAATGGAAGCGGCGCCTGGCCGAGACAGGCG
>NZ_JBFUAY010000140.1:0-12484 GCF_056406015.1 Rhizobium sp. P1_E1
TAATAGAGCCATGCGGCCCAATTGACGGCGTCGTCGAACTCCGTGGGCAGGGTGACGCCTGCGTCCAGCATGTGTTTCCTCAGTGTTTCCTTGTTTCCACCTTATCTGATGACACCGAATGGCAAATGTCAAGGCTATTTGATTTATGTATTGACAAGTGTCAGTGGCGGGTGTCTTTTGTTTTCATCACAATAAGACTGGACATCAGGAATGGAAACGACAGGGAACCAGGGCGGCGCCGCAAGCGCTCCCCAGGGCGGCTGGACCGCGTTGATTGATGATATCGTCGCCGGGCGCTGGGTGGATCCGGAGACGGGCAAACCAGCAACTGTGCCTTACGAATCTATCGTCATCGCAGATAGCCTTGAGGGACGGGAAGCCGAACTGGTTGCCGGACTAGGGCTAGGCAACACATTCACAGTCGTGGCCGATCACGCCACCTGGGATGCGATGGGTGAACGCATCGCCCATGCTCTCCGATCGCTCGGCCCCGTCAAGACCGTTCTTCTCGACCATCCGCATGCCGATATGGCGAATGTGGCTGTGTTGACCGAAAAACTGAAAGGCGCCGAAGGTGTGGTCGCAGTGGGGTCGGGCACGATCAACGATCTGGTGAAATACGTGACCGGCCTCGATGGACGGCGGTATTGTGTATTCGGCACCGCCGCCTCGATGAACGGCTATACCTCGACCACCGCGTCTATAACCCTCGACAACGGTCTCAAAGTGTCTTTGCCATCGCATGCGCCGGCGGGTTTCTTTGTTGACCTTTCTGTCGCCGCTGCGGCGCCCACCTATCTATCGGCTGCCGGCTTCGCCGATTGCCTCGTTCGGTCTGTGGCGCAGGTGGACTGGTGGCTGTCGCATCGTCTCTTCGGGACGGCCTACGATAACGCGCCTTATATCATTCAGCAGGAGGACGAGGCGGAGCTAAACCGGCGCGCCGAGGGGATCAACCGCGGCGATGTCTCCGCAAACGGCTACCTCTACCGTGTTCTGACGATGTGCGGTCTCGGTGTCTCCTTTACCGGCATGTCGAACCATGGCTCTATGGGCGAGCACCAGATCTCCCACTACATCGATTGCTTCGCGGGAGACCGCCATCCGGGGACGCTTCATGGCCAGCAGGTTGGCGTCGGCGTGCTGACCATGGGCCGCTTACAGCGGCACTATCTGGAAAACGCGTCACCGCCGAAAATGAAGGCAACCAGGATCGATCTTCAGGGAATGTCGCGTCGCATGGGCGCAGATATTGCCCAACAATGCTTCAATGAGATTCAGCCCAAGATCTTCGATGAAAAAGAAATCGGCGCGCTCAATGAAAAGATCGCCGAGATCTGGCCGGTACTGCGGGAGGAACTGAAAGCCTTCGTCATTCCGGTCGAAGAAATGACGCGGCTGCTCAAGGCAGCAGGTGGTCCCACGACGGCACAGGAACTCGGCGTCCCGGTCGACTTTTACCGTGAGGCGGTGGTTCACTGCCGCGAGATGCGCAACCGGTATTCGTTTCTCGATATCGCCGCCGACGAAGGCATTCTCGAAGACTTCTCGCGCGGGGAGGTGTGATCTCATGCGCGCCATCGTCGAAATGCCGTTGGAAGATGCAGGCAGGATCCATACTCTGTTTGCCGATATAGACGACACGCTGACCACGGACGGACGTCTGCCGGCCTGCGCCTATCAGGCGTTGGAGCGACTTCTGGACGCCGGCATTGCTGTAGCTCCCATCACCGGCCGACCCGCTGGCTGGTGCGATATGATTGCGCGGATGTGGCCCGTTTCAGGCGTTGTAGGTGAAAACGGCGCATTCTATTTTTCCTATGATCAACACAGCCGGCGCATGCGCCGTGTTTTCGCGATCAGTAGCGATCAGCGCGCCGATGATCGTAAACGGTTGGAAACAGTGCGCGCTCGCATCCTGGCCGAAGTGCCMGGTACCGCCATTTCGGCCGACCAGCTTTATCGCGAGGCCGACCTCGCCATCGACTTTTCTGAGGATGTGCCATCCTTGCCGGCCAGCGCAGTGGACCGCATCAAGCGGATCTTCGAGGAGGAGGGTGCGGTTGCAAAGGTTTCGTCCATCCATGTCAACGGCTGGTATGGTGCCTATGACAAGTTGACGATGACGCGCCGTTTCGCGGCCGACGTGCTCGGGCTCGACATTGACCGGGATAAGGACAAGGTCGTGTTCGTCGGCGATAGTCCGAACGATGCGCCGATGTTCCACTTCTTTCCCAACGCCTGCGGCGTTGCCAATGTCCTGCATTTTCAAGGCCGCATCGAGGCTGAACCGACTTACGTAACGGCCGCTGAAGGCGGACAAGGTTTCGTCGAGGTTGCAGACCGTCTTCTGGAAGCCCGCAAGGGGAGACCGACTGCATGACGATGGCGACGTACGACCTGGCGATCATCGGTGGCGGAATCAACGGCGCTGGTCTGGCGCGCGACGCGGCCGGTCGCGGGCTCCGCGTCTTTCTGTGCGAACAGTCGGATCTTGGCTCCGCCACGTCATCGGCGTCGACCAAGCTCATTCATGGTGGCCTTCGTTACCTCGAACACTATGAATTCGGGCTCGTGCGCCATGCGCTGCGCGAGCGGGAGGTTCTGTGGCACATAGCGCCGCATATCATCTGGCCGCTCCGTTTCGTGCTGCCGCATCGCAAGGGGCTGCGGCCGGCGTGGCTGTTGCGGCTCGGATTGTTCATCTACGATCATCTCGGCGGTCGGAAAAAGCTTCCGGGAACACGGACACTCAAGCTTTCGCGTGATCCCGTCGGCGCACCCCTTCGCGACGTGTCCGCCATCGCGTTCGAATATTCCGATTGCTGGGTACAGGACAACCGCCTCGTCGTCCTCAATGCGCGCGACGCGGAAAAACGGGGCGCCGACATTCGCACGCGCACACGTTGCGTGCAGGCAAGCCGCGAGAACGGGCTGTGGCATGTGACCGTGGAGGATGCTGAAACCGGGCGATGCGAGACAATTTCTGCCCGGGCGCTTGTCAATGCCGCCGGTCCGTGGGTGGACCAGGTTCTGGCCATCGTTTTGAACCGGAAGACGCAAGCAAAAATCCGGCTCGTCAGGGGCTCTCACATTGTCGTACCGCGCCTGTACGCACACGATCGCTGCTACATTTTCCAGAATCCCGATGGACGTATCGTCTTCTCCATCCCGTACGAGGACGACTTCACACTGATCGGCACAACCGATGTCGATCATAAGGATCAACCCGAAAACGTCCGTATTTCGGATGACGAGATCGACTATCTGTGCCAGGCAGCCTCTTCCTATTTTAAGGCCGGGGTGACGCGAGAAGAGGTCGTCTGGACTTATTCCGGTGTTCGGCCACTTTACGACGACGGTGCTGCCAATGCGCAGGAAACCACGCGCGACTATGTGCTGGAATTCGACGGCGCGGAAGACGAAGCACCGCTTCTGAGTATCTTCGGTGGAAAGATTACAACCTATCGCTGCCTTGCCGAGAATGCGATGCAGAAGTTGGCAACGCGGTTCCCAGAGTGGGGTGTAAGGGCGCACTGGACGGGCAAGCATGCCTTGCCCGGCGGCGACTTTCCCGCAGGTTCAGCAGAGTTCCTGGCTCAGGATCTTACGCGGGACTATGGATTTCTGGACATACGCGCGGCGCGGCGCCTTGTCAGGCACTATGGTTCCGAGGCGCGCGCCATTCTGGTCGGTTCCCGCACACGGGCTGACCTGGGCCGGTCCTTCGGCGCCGACCTGACGGAGGCGGAGGTCCGTTTCCTGATGACCCGCGAGTATGCGCGCACGGCCGAGGATGTGGTGTTTCGCCGGACAAAAGCCGGCATCCGCATGGGCTTGAACGAGATTACCGAATTGGATGCCTGGATGGCAGAGCAACGCTCCGCGACAGGCATGCACAGTGAGAAGAAAGCAGCGGCACACTGACCGGCCGCAGCTTTGATGACGCATGCCGGCTTGCGCCGGCGTAGAGAAACAGGATCGAGCAGAGCTGAACCGGCAGAGGAGTGCGGGTTTGGCAACGGTGACGCGCGCTCATGCCGGGCGCAATAGCCGCAGTCCGCTCGCTGGAGGGTACGGAATGTCCGTCGCACAGGTGAAACGCATTGCAATATCGGACTCGCCGATCCCGTGGCTCCTGCCACTGGTTTGCTTGCTCGTGGTATTCACAATCTATCCGCTGATCTACAACGTCTGGCTGAGCTTTCACGAATTCGTGCCGACAAAGCGCGCGTTGAAATTCGTCGGCATGGCGAATTGGGTTCAGCTCTGGAACGACACGCGTTTCTGGAGCGCGCTGGGCGTCACCTTCCTCTATTTCATTGTCGCGCTGGTGTTCGAAATCATCCTCGGCATGGCAATCGCCATGCTGTTGGATGCCGAACTGCCGGGCTTCAGCGTACTGCGAGCCACACTGTCGATGACATTGGTCATCCCCCCCGCCATCGCCGGTATGATGTTCCTGTTGATGGAGGATCCGCAATTCGGCGTGCTCCCCTATCTGCTCAACACGATGGGTCTGCTCGACAAATCGACTCCAATCCTTGCCACGTCATCCCTTGCTTTGGCCGGCGTGCTTGTCGCTGAAATCTGGCAGTGGACGCCCTTCATGGTGCTGATCTTCATGGCCGGTCTTCGCTCGCTGCCGGCCGAGCCCTATGAAGCAGCGATGATCGATGGCGCCTCGTCCTTCCAGATGTTCCGCCGGCTGACGTTGCCGATGATGTCGAAGGTCATCGCGGTCGCCGTGCTCCTGCGCGGCATCGATCTCTTCCGGGTGTTCGACTATGTCTTCGTCATGACCTCGGGCGGCCCGGGAACGGCCACCTATACCGTCAGCCTTTACGCCTGGCAGCAGACCTTCTCGTTCCTGAAATGGGGGTATGGCGCAACGCTGAGCCTCGTCAGCCTGGCAATGGTGATGATCATGGCCAACGTCTTCATCAAAGTCTTCAAGGTGAGGTGGTAACATGCACCAGAGCGCTGGGACACGGACACTTCGCACGATCGCCGGCTGGCTCGTCGTGGGAGCCTTCTTCTTCCCGATCTACTTCTGGACGTCGGTTGCTTTCCGCAACGCCAAGGACATCTTCAACTGGCCGCCGAAATTTTTCGTCTTCGAACCGACGGTCAAGAATTTCGAGCAGGTATTCGGCGTTTCGCTCGGCTTCGGTTTCGGGACGCAGGAAACGGTCAATCCCGGCGGCGGCAATTTCTACATGGCGCCCCGGCTTTGGGATTCGATCGTCGTCGCCTCGATGTCGACGGTGCTCGCCATCATCGTCGCGACGCTCGCCTCCTATTCGTTGTCACGGATGAATTTTCGCGGCCGGCACGAGTTCGTCAACTGGGTGTTGTCGACCCGCATGATGCCGCCGGTCGCCGTCGCCATCCCGATGTTCTTCATCTTCAAGCAGTTCAGCCTGCTCGACACCTATATCGGCGTCATCCTGATCCACGGCCTGATGAACCTGCCGCTGGCGGTGCTGCTCTTGAAGAGTTTCTTCGACGATATCCCGGCCGAGATCGACGAAAGCGCGCTGCTTGACGGCGCGTCGCGCTGGACGATCTTCCGGCGCATCGTCCTGCCGATGGCCAAGGGCGGCATCGCCGCGACCGCGGTTCTCTGCTTCATCTTCAGCTGGACGGAATTCCTGTTCGTGCTGACGCTGACGCAGACCGGCCTAAAGACCGTACCGGTGGTGTCGTCGACCTTCGTGACATCGATTGGAACGGCCTGGGGCAACATGGCGGCGCTGGGTGCAGCGGCCATCGTACCGGCCTTTATCGTGATCCTGCTGGTCCAGCGCCATCTGGTGCGTGGCCTGACGATGGGGTCGCTGAAACAGTAATTCGGCGCGGAGGCGCTTGAATATCCGGCCGGCAATTCTGTCGTCCGTTTAAAAGTGGAGGAGAAGAGGATGAAGGACAGTATTAGAAAGATGCATCTCGCATCGATCACCGATAGGTTCGTCAAGGGCCAGATGGCCCGCCGCGACTTCCTGATGGCCGCCGGCAAGCTGGGCCTGGGTGCCGGCGCACTCGGCATGGGTTTGGGTCGCCGGCCGTTTGGCGGGTTCTCGCAGGCCAATGCACAGGAAGCACTGCAGCCGTCGCCGGAAGTGATCAAGTGGCTGCAGGACGTCGGCAAGCCGTTTGCCGGCACCACGCTCAAACTCGCCACGGAATCGACACCCCCGTCAAACGCCATCAACTCGCAGCTGAAGAAATATTTCGAGGAAGCCACCGGCATCAAGGTCGAGATCGAGGTTCTGCCGCTGGAGCAAGTTCTGCAGAAGCTGACACTCGACGTGGCCTCATCGCTCGGCACCTATGACCTCTATTATATTGACCAGAGCTGGGCGGCATCCTTCAGCAAGGACGTCTTCGATCCACGCGAGCAGATCGAGGCCAAAGCCGACCTGGCGATGCCGAACTACAATATCGATGACTTCCTGCCGGCACTGGTTGACGGTATCGCCAAGTATGAGGACCGCTGGGTCGGCGTTCCCTACGACATCCCGATCTTCATCATGATCTATCGCAAGGATATCTACGAGAAGCTCGGCCTCAAGGCACCRGCGACGCTCGAGGAACTGTACACCAATTCCAAGACCATCACCGACGAGATGGGCCCGAACGTCTACGGCACCAGCGGCCAGATGAAATCCGGCCATTACAGCCTGGAATGCGACTGGACCGCATGGCTCTGGGGCCACGGTGGCTCGATCTTCGGACCGGACGGCAAGTTCACCGGTAACGACGAAAAGGGCGTTGCGGCGCTGGAATACTGGACGAAGCTCAAGGCAACCATGCCTCCAGGCGTCGATGGCTGGACCTGGGATGGTCAGGGCCAGTCGGTGGCACAGGGTGTTGCCGCGTCGATGCTGTCTTGGGGCGAATTCTTTCCCTATTTCGACGATCCGACCCAGACCAAGGTTTCGGGCCTTTGCGAAGTTGCAGTGCCGCCGCAGCCGATTGCCCTTCGCACCGTCAAGGAAACCGGTTACGGCGAAATCCCCGGCGTCGGTCACCAGGGCGGGTCGTCTCTTGCCGTGTCGAAATACTCAAAGAGCCCGGATGCAGCCTGGCTGTTCATGCAGTGGGCGACTTGCGYCGATACACAGGCCCTCATCACCACGCTTGGTGGCGGTACGGGTCCGACCCGCACCAGCGTCTATGAYGATCCGCGCGTTCTCGCCAATGCTCGCGTCGGTGCCGGCACCACCCGTCACTTGCCGATCGTGCGCGAGACGATTGCGAAATACATGGGCTCGGAACCGGACCTGCCAGAGTGGGCACAGCTGTCGAGCGACACGATCCCCGTTGGGCTGGGCAAGTATTTCGCCGGCAGCTACGGCTCGCCAAAGGAAGCCCTCGACGACATCGCTGCCCAGGTTGGCACCGTGATTAAGGGTTGATTGGACGGGCGGCGGTTTTCCGCCGTCTGCCAAACAAACGGTTCCTGGGGTTGCGATGCCACTTGCCCTCTTCCAGTGGCATTCGCATCCCGGGGATCGACAAAACAAATGCGGGAGGCTGAAACATGGCGGACAAGCCGCTGATTGCAATTACAGGTGCGAGCTCCGGCATCGGCGAGGCGACGGCGCGGGCCTTTTCGGCCGCCGGCCACCCGGTGCTGCTGATGGCACGCCGTCTCGATCGCCTGGAGGCGCTGAGGCTGCCGGACGCCGTGCTGAAACAAGTCGATGTCCGTGACCGCGCCGCACTGACCGCAGCCGTCGCCGACGCCGAAAGTCAATTTGGCCCGGTGGACATGATGTTCGCCAATGCCGGCATCGCCCGTCTCGGCGACATCGCCAAGCAGCCGCCGGAAGAATGGGACGAGATGATCGACATCAATACCAAGGGCGTAATGAATTCCGTCCATGCGGTGATGAACGGCATGATCGCTCGCCGCCACGGCACGCTGATGATGATGAGTTCGATCGCCGGCCGCAAGGTCTATCCGGATCACACCGTCTACTGCGGCACCAAATATTTCGTCCATGCGGTCTCGGAAAGCTTCCGCGAGTATCTGGCACCGCACAATGTGCGCGTCATCGTTCTGTCGCCTGGCATCATCGACACCGAGGTGCTCGACCATGTGAAGGACGAGACTACGCTCGCCAATTACAAGGCCAACAAGGAGGCGATCGGCGGCGGCATTTCCGCCGATATCGTCGCCGAGTTGAWCCTCAATGCTTACAATCTGCCTCAAAAGGCGATCGTGCAGGAAATCGTCATCACCCCGACCCGGCAGAAATACTGACCGGCACGCGACCGTCAGCAATACTAGAAGACGAGTGGAGCAGAAATTTATGGCAACCGTGGAATACAAGAGCATCGGCAAGTCGTTTGGTGCCTTCAACATCATGCGGGATATTTCGTTCCTGATCGAGGATCACCAGTTCGTCGTGCTGCTCGGGCCTTCGGGTTGCGGCAAGACCACCTTGCTGCGCATGACAGCCGGGCTCGAAACCGTCAGCGAAGGTGATCTTTTCATCGGCGGCAAACGGGTGAACGATATGCATCCGCGCGACCGTGATATTGCCATGGTGTTTCAGAACTATGCGCTCTACCCGACAATGAAGGTCTACGAAAACATTGCCTTCAGTCTCGAAGTGGCAAAGCAGCCACCGGCCGAAATCAAGCGGCGGGTCGAGCATGCCGCCGAAATCCTCAATCTGACGCCGTATCTCCAGCGCTATCCGAAAGAACTTTCCGGCGGCCAGCGCCAGCGGGTCGCCATGGGTCGCGCCATGGTGCGCGAGGCGGCGGTCTTCCTGTTCGACGAGCCGCTCTCCAATCTCGATGCCAAGCTCCGTGCGCACATGCGCACCGAAATCCGGCAGTTGCACAATCGTCTCAAGACGACAACGATCTATGTGACCCACGACCAGATCGAGGCGATGACGATGGCCGACAAGATCGTCGTCATGCGAGCCGGGAAGATCGAGCAGATTGGCACGCCCGACGATGTCTATGATAGACCCGCAAGCAAATATGTCGCCGATTTCATCGGTTCATCGGCGATCAATTTCCTGACGGGGACGATCGTCGCGGACCAGGGAGCTCCAGCTGCGGAGACCAAGGCCGGCCTTATCCGGCTCGAGCCGTCCCTCAAACTATCTGCAGGCCAGCGGGTGATCTGCGGCGTCCGCCCGACAGATGTCACGGTCGATCCGCAGGGATCCATTGTAGCCCGGTCGCTGCTAATCGAACGCATGGGGCATGAAGCTCAGCTCTGCTGCGAGGGGCCGGAAGGTCAGTTCCTGGCGATCGTCGACAAGTCTGCGCATTTTGACGAGCGGATGGATGTCCGTTTCTCGATTGCGCCCGAAAAGGTCCACGTCTTCGACGCCGCAACGGAAAACCGGGTCTGACACATACGCATCTAGATATCTAACGTTTGTAACCCGGTTCGCCAACAACGCGGGAAGAGAGGTGATAGTCATGAAATCGAGATGGAACGACACCGAGTTTACATCCGTGGTCGAGGCTTATGTTGGAAAGGGCATCAACCGCGATCTAGCGGTCCGAACCTATACAACGCGACTGCTCGGACAGGATCCGGAACTAGTGCTGCACGGCGGCGGCAATACATCGGTCAAGACGGCATGGACTGATCGGGACGGCACCTCGGTTGATGTGCTTTGTGTCAAGGGCAGCGGTTGGGACATGGGCACTATAGAGCCACAGGGCTTGCCGGCCGTGCGGTTGGACCCGCTGAAAGCGATGGTCGGTTTCGATGAGCTGAGCGATGATGAGATGGTGATGTTGCAGCGGCGGCTGCTGATGGATCCGAACGCGCCTAACCCTTCGGTCGAAGCCATCCTGCACGCCCTGTTGCCATTCCGGCATATCGACCACACCCATGCTAACGCGATAGTCTCTCTGACAAACCAGCCGCATGGCGAAGACCTTATCCGAGAACTGTTCCCTGATACGATCGTCGTGCCCTATGTGATGCCTGGCTTCCTTCTCGCGAAGGCTTGTGATGCAGCCTTCCGCGCCAATCCCAAAGGCGACGGCATGGTTCTCCTGAAACACGGAATTTTCACTTGGTCTGACGATCCGCGCGCGGCCTATGAGGACATGATCGCTAAGATCGACCGCGCGCAACACAGGCTGGCGAAAGGTCGGGCAAAGCCGTTTACTTCCGCCAAAGTGCCAAAATCGCTCGCCAGTGTGGCGGAAATCGCACCGATCTTGCGCGGCGCCATCGCCATCGATACCGGCTTAGAGGGCGCACCGAAACGTTTGATACTGGAACACCGCTGCACAGAGAGCGTGCTCGACTTCTGCAATGCGGAAAATGTGGAGAGCCTGGTCAGGCGCGGCAATGCGACGCCGGAGCATGTCATCCATATCAAGCGCCACGGTGTTGCGCTGCCGGCACCGGTGGCAGGCGAACTCGATACCTGGAAGGACATGGCCCAGGTCGCCGTTGATGCTTATCAGGCGGACTACCGGGCTTATTTCGAACGCAACAATGGTCGCGTCGGCGGCGGAAAAACGATGCTCGATCCTATGCCGCGTGTCTTTTACGTTGCGGGTGTTGGATTGTTCGCCGCGGGCGCCACGCGCAAGAACGCACTCGTCGGTGCAGATGTGGCAGAAGCAACGGTCGATGTTATCACCAAGGCGGAGGGCATCGAATCCTTTGAAGCGCTCTCCGAGGCTGACCTATTCGATATTGAATACTGGTCACTCGAACAGGTCAAGCTGACCAAGCAGGTGGAAAAGCCCCTGACCCGGCAGATAGCAGTCGTGACAGGTGCCGCCGGCGGACTAGGCCTCGCCATCGCCGAAGCACTTCGCTCCGAGGGCGCCGAGGTTGCGCTGATCGACATTGCACAGGACGCCGTAACTCACCAGGCAAAGCGGCTAGGAGGGTTCGGCGTCGCCTGCGACGTGACCGACCCGGCCGCAGTGGATGCCGCCATTGCCAAGGTGGCGAGCCATTTCGGCGGGGTGGACATCCTGATCTCCAACGCAGGAGCAGCCTTTCAGGGCTCGCTGATCGACGTGCCAGAGGAGACGTTCAGGAAGGCGTTCGAATTGAATTTCTGGAGCCATCATTACATGGCCCGAGCCGCCGTGCGTGTGATGGAGAAGCAGAAGACCGGCGGCGCCATCGTCTTCAATGTTTCCAAGCAGGCTGTCAATCCAGGTGCGGATTTCGGCCCCTACGGCACCTCCAAGGCCGCGCTGATGGCGCTGATGCGCCAATATGCAGTCGAGCACGGCGCATCCGGCATCACATCCAATGCCGTCAATGCTGACCGGATCCGCACGGGTCTAATGACGGACGAGATGGTCACTGAAAGAAGCCGCGCGCGCGGCCTGACACCCGAAGCCTATATGCGCGGCAACCTTGTTGGCCGCGAGGTAACGGGTGCCGATGTGGCAGCCGCCTTCGTGCATCTCGCTAAGGCGCGCTCAAGCACCGGCGCGGTTATCACGGTCGATGGCGGCAATGTCGCTGCTATGATGCGGTAGCGGGTCGGCTTTCCGTTTCGAACCACACCAAGAGGAGGATTACCGTGGCAAAAATCGTTGTAYTCGGTGCGGGTGTCATGGGCACCGCGCTTTGCGTACCCGCTGCAGACAACGGCCACAAGGTGCTGCTCGTCGGCACGCCGCTCGATCAGGACATCGTCGTTACCATGCGGCGTCCGGGCGGGATCCATCCCAAACTCGACGCTGCCCCGCCCGCCGGCGTCGAGGCGATCCGCTTCGACGAACTGCGATCGGAGCACCTCGCGAACGCGGATATCATTGTTGTCGGAGTGAGTAGCCCAGGCATTGGCTGGGTGACCGACATTCTTAACCGGGTCATGACGGAGGCCTGTCCCATAGCCTTTGTGACAAAAGGACTTGAGTCTGCGGGTTCCGCCGTATCGACCTATGCCCAAACGCTTCCCTCCCGTATTCCGCTGATGAGCGCTTTCATCGGGATCGGCGGACCGTGTATCGCCCGCGAACTCGCCAACCGTCTGCCGACGGCATGCATCTACGCCTGTGAGGATATTTCGGTCGCCGAACAGCTCGCCGCGATCATGCAAACGGACTATTACCGTCTGTCGGTGACGACGGACGTCACGGGCGTCGAAGCTTGTGCCGCGCTCAAGAATTTCTACGCGATCGGCGTGAGCGCCATGCAGACGCGGTATCCCGATCAAAGACGTGCGGACGGCCAATCTAAGAATCCGACGGCTGCAGTCTTCACCCAGGCAACTTTGGAAATGGCCAGACTATGCGAGAGGCTGGGCGGGCAAACCACAACGGCATTCGGGCTGGCCGGATTGGGCGATCTGCATGTCACTGTTGGCGGAGGGCGTAACAGCCGCCTAGGCCAAGGATTGGGAACTGGCCGCACAGTCGTTGAAATGTTGTCGAGCGAACTGTTTGGCGAAACGGTCGAAGGTGTGGATACAGCGCGGGTTCTGGCGAATATGGCGCTTGAGAAGCAACATAC
>NZ_JBFUAY010000141.1:0-12438 GCF_056406015.1 Rhizobium sp. P1_E1
GCCCTGCTCGATCCCCGTGTCCGCCAATATGGAGGAGCCTGAGATGCTGGCTTTCGACTCCGCGCCGCCTCCGCCGACGACAGAACTTTCCATCAACAAGCCATCGCGTGGCCATGAAAGCTATATCGCCCTTGTCTGGCGCCGGCTGAGGCGCTCCTGGACCGGCATGGCAGGGCTGGTGCTCGTCGTGCTGCTGATCGTCATGGCGATCTTTGCCGATTTCTTTGCGCCGATGGACCCGAAGGCGACCGATGTCGGCTTCGCGCCGCCGCAGGTAATGAGCTTCCACGACAAGGACGGCAATTTCGTCTTCCAGCCGCGTGTCTATGCGCTCTCCGATTCCGAAGAGCTCGACCCCGTCACCTTCCAGCCGATCGTTGGCATCGACTACGACAATCCGCGGCTGCTCGGCTTCTTCGTCAAGGGTGCTGAATACCGGCTTTTCGGCCTGATCCCGGCCAGCCGGCACTTCTTCGGCTCGACCGATGGCCAGCCGGTGCATTTCCTCGGCACCGACAAGTTCGGCCGCGACGTGCTGTCACGCGCCATCATCGGCTCGCGCATTTCGCTGACGATTGCCCTGACGGYGGTCTTCATCGTCACCATCATCGGCACGACCGTCGGCATGGTGTCCGGTTATTTCGGCGGCACATTCGATATCTGGTTGCAGCGTTTCGTCGAACTGGTGCTCGCCTTCCCACAACTGCCGCTTTATCTGGCGCTGACCTCGCTGATCCCGGTGACGGCGCCGACCAACGTCTTCCTTGCCTTTGTCATCGCCGTGATGTCGGCGCTCGGCTGGGCGCAGATGTCGCGCGAGGTGCGCGGCAAGACCTTAGCGCTTGCCCGCATCGATTATGTCCGGGCGGCAATGGCCGTCGGCGCCACCGACACGCGCATCATCATGCAGCACATCTTCCCGAACGTGATGAGCCACGTCATCGTCGCGGTGACGCTGCATATACCGAGCGTCGTGCTGCTGGAATCCTTCCTCGGTTTTCTCGGCTTTGCCGTCAAGCCACCGCTGATTTCCTGGGGGTTGATGCTGCAGGATACGGCGACCTATTCGGTGATCGGCTCCTATCCCTGGATTCTCTCCCCCGTCGGCTTCGTGCTCGTCACCGTCTTCGCATTCAATGCGCTCGGCGACGGATTGCGCGACGCGGTCGATCCTTATTGAGGTGATTGATATGGCTCTTGCACTGGTCAATTCCTTCGCCCCGCCCGTCCGCCACGACCATGATGGCCGTTCGGACACGCCCATTATCGACGCCCGCAATGTGGCGGTAAATTTCAAGGTCGAAGACGGCATGGTCGAAGCCGTCAAGGACGTCTCGTTCCAGCTCTATCGCGGCGAGACCATCGCGATCGTCGGCGAATCCGGTTCGGGCAAATCGGTAACGGCGCGCACGGTCATGGGGCTTTTGTCGAAGCGCGCCGTCGTCTCCGAGAAATCAACGGTCGCCTATGACGGCAGCAATATCCTGAAATTCTCCGAGCGGGCGCGCCGCAAGCTGCGCGGCGACCGCATCTCGATGATCTTCCAGGAGCCGATGAGCTCGCTGAACCCGATCTATACGATCGGCAGCCAGATCGTCGAAGCGATCCGCGTGCATCGCCGGATCAGCAAGAGGGATGCGCAAAAGCGCGCGCTCGAACTGCTCGAACATGTGCAGATCCCCGATCCTGCCGCGCGGCTCATGCAATATCCGCATCAGCTTTCCGGCGGCCAGCGCCAGCGCGTGATGATCGCCATGGCGCTTGCCAACGATCCTGATGTGCTGATCGCCGACGAGCCGACGACGGCGCTTGACGTCACCGTGCAGGCGCAGATCCTGAACCTGATCCGCAACCTGCAGAAGGAACTGGGGATGGCCGTCATCCTCATCACCCACGACCTGACCGTGGTGCGGCAGTTCTCGGATTACGTCTATGTGATGCAGTACGGTGAAGTGCGCGAGCACAACACCACCGAAGCGCTGTTTGCCAATCCGCAGGACACCTATACCAAGCATCTGCTTGCCTCCGAGCCGCGTGGCCAGGCCAATCCGCTGCCGGAGGGATCGGATGTCATCCTCGATGCCAAGGGCGTGCGTGTCTCCTTCATGATGCGTCACGGTACCTTTCTCAAGCCGGCGATGCGTGAGCTTGTCGCCGTCGACAGCCTCGATCTGACGCTGCGCCGTCACGAGACGCTCGGCCTCGTCGGCGAATCCGGCTCCGGCAAGACGACATTCGGCCAGGCGATCCTACGCCTGAACACGCCCGATAGCGGCGAGATCCATTTCGACCATCAGCCGATCCACGGCCTTTCCAGAGCCGAGATGCGGCCCTTGCGCGCCCGCATGCAGGTGGTGTTCCAGGACCCGTTCTCATCGCTCAACCCGCGGATGACGATCGGCCAGATCATCGAGGAAGGGCTCGTCGTCAACAGGCTGGGCGCGACCAAGGCCGAACGGCAGGACCGGGTGCGAGAGGCGCTGATTGCCGCCGGCATGCCGGGCAATATCCTGTCGCGTTTCCCGCACGAATTTTCCGGCGGCCAGCGCCAGCGCATAGCCATTGCCCGCGCCATCGCGCTGGAGCCGGAATTTATCCTGCTCGACGAGCCGACATCGGCGCTCGACCTTTCCGTCCAGGCGCAGATCATCGAACTCCTGCGCAAGCTGCAGGACGAGCGCGGCCTGAGTTACCTCTTCATCTCTCACGATCTCAAGGTCGTCAGGGCGCTTTGCCATCGCGTCATCGTCATGCAGCATGGCAAGATCGTCGAAGAAGGACCCGTCAACGAAGTTCTATCCCATCCCAAGACCGCCTACACCGAACGGCTCGTCAAGGCCGCTTTCGAGGTAGCATGATTGCCGAATGCCGGAGGTTATAATGGCAAGAAATCCCAAAATCACTTTCATCGGAGCTGGCTCCACCGTCTTCATGAAGAACATCGTTGGCGATGTGCTGCAGCGTCCGGCTCTGTCGGGCGCGACCATCGCCTTGATGGATCTCAATCCGCAGCGGCTTGAGGAAAGCGCCGTCGTCGTCAACAAGCTGATCTCGACGCTCGGCGTGAAGGCGAAGGCCGAGACCTGTTCCGACCAGCGCAAGGCGCTTGCCGGCGCCGATTTCGTCGTCGTCGCCTTCCAGATCGGCGGCTACGAACCCTGCACGGTCACCGATTTCGAAGTGCCGAAGAAATACGGGCTGCGCCAGACGATCGCCGATACGCTCGGCGTCGGCGGCATCATGCGCGGGCTTCGCACCGTGCCGCATCTCTGGAAGGTCTGCGAGGACATGCTGGCCGTCTGCCCCGAGGCGATCATGCTGCAATATGTCAACCCGATGGCGATCAACACCTGGGCGATATCAGAGAAATATCCAACCATTCGCCAGGTCGGCCTCTGCCATTCGGTGCAGGGCACGGCGATGGAACTGGCCCATGACCTCGACATTCCCTACGAGGAAATCCGCTACCGGGCGGCCGGCATCAACCACATGGCCTTCTATCTCAAGTTCGAGCATCACCAGCCGGACGGTTCCTACCGCAACCTCTATCCCGACCTGCTGCGCGCCTATCGCGAGGGCAGGGCGCCGAAGCCCGGCTGGAACCCGCGCTGCCCGAACAAGGTGCGCTACGAGATGCTGACGCGGCTCGGCTATTTCGTCACCGAAAGCTCGGAGCATTTCGCCGAATATACGCCCTATTTCATCAAGGAGGGCCGCGAGGACCTGATCGAGAAATTCGGCATTCCGCTCGATGAATATCCGAAACGCTGCATCGAGCAGATCGAGCGCTGGAAAGGGCAGGCGGAGGCCTATCGTTCAGCCGACAAGATTGAGGTCGCGCCGTCGAAGGAATATGCCTCCTCGATCATCAATTCGGTCTGGACGGGCGAGCCCTCGGTGATCTACGGCAATGTCCGCAACAATGGCTGCATCACCTCGCTGCCGACCAATTGCGCCGCCGAAGTGCCCTGCCTCGTCGACGCTTCCGGCATCCAGCCGACCTTCATCGGCGACCTGCCACCGCAGCTGACCGCTCTGATCCGCACCAATATCAACGTCCAGGAACTGACGGTGCAGGCACTGATGACGGAAAATCGCGAGCACATCTATCATGCCGCGATGATGGATCCGCATACGGCAGCCGAACTCGACCTCGACCAGATCTGGTCGCTGGTCGACGATCTGCTCGCCACCCACGGCGACTGGCTGCCCGAATGGGCACGCACGACCCGCAAAGTACAGGCCGCCTGACACCCCCTCTCCCGGGTGAGGCGTCAAGAAGCCCCGCGGTCGCAACAACCGCGGGGCTTTTTTTGCGACAGGAACGACGGCTCTTGCAATCGGCATAGTGACCCGGACAGTCGCGGCGACAGCCTATCGCCATTTCATTAAACGCAACTGCCATAGCGATGATTGCGCCGCGAGGCCCAGTCGTCGATGCCAATCACCGAGGGCGGAATCGACAGCGGCAATCCTTGCCTGCGTATGACGCGGAGCAAGGTGTCGTTGCTGACGAGAAGGATCAGCCGCTGAGCAAAAACGCGCCGCCGGGCGTCCTCCAAGCGCGAGGGCCAGATGGTGGACGAGATGCTCGAGACGCCCGGTTCGTCTGGCGTAGGGAGGTAGCACATCGCCGAACCGCCCGGCGAATATCTGCCTGCCGCCGAGCACCGCATCACAGGTGAACCTCCGCGTGCGCACGAGAAGCCTGACCGCGCCTTCCTGACAGGGGAGGTCCGCGACCTGGCGGCAATAGCAGCTTCGAACCGCATGCCGAACATGACGCGGTAGCGCCGGAGGAAAGCAAGATGCAGGTCTCGTCGTCAATGTGGGAAATGCGTTCGGCGATGAATCCAGCCGGTACCAAATCAGAAAGGCGAAACTTAGTGCTCATCAGGCTGACTCCTTGGTGGAAACCAGCAAAGCAGCATCGTTACAACTGCATCAAAACCCCAATATTCGGCGCTGAAACACGCCGAAAAGACTTCCCAATCAATTGCGTGCTGCGTTTCCGCCCGTTATTCCGACAGCTCGGAGAAGCCGCGGTAAAAGCTCGTCGGCTGCAGCAGCGAACTGGCAATGTTGGCGATGATCGGCCCATCCGCCTCGCTCTTTGCCCTCGCTTCCTGCCACTCGCGATCGGCCACGAACTCGGCCCACTTCTGCTCGCGCTCCGCCAGCGACCGCCATTCGAGCAGGTAGGTCAGATCGTTGCTGGAAGAACCGATCATCGTCGTCCAGAAGCCGAGTGAGCGGATGCCGAGTCGCTCCCAGATCGCCAGCGTCGCGGTCTCGAAACGCTGCTGCAGTGCCGGCAGCCTCCCCGGCAGACATGTATAGATGCGCAATTCGTGGATCATCGGATGCTCCTCATGTTGGTCAGGCTAGATCGTGGATATCGTTCAGCGCTGGAAAAAGCGAGGGGCCGCTTCTCCGCTTGTCGGACGCTTGTCCTTAATCCTGCGGCAGACTGCGAAATCGGTCACTGTGCCCGATGACTACCGCCATTTCTCCGTGAGAAATCCTGACGATCCTTGGACGGGGTCGGTATGGGGCAGGGGGACTGACGAGATTTTCGCCAGCATTTCGCTTGAGGGAGCGGACGTCTGAATGTCGGCATGCTGTCCCTTAGGATAAGCGCCTACCACCTGGAAGTCCGACGTGCAGCCGAGATTTCGGTGCCCTGTTCCGGCTGGAAGTACCAGGCAGTCTCCCGCAACCACATCAAGCTCTTGACCGTCGGGACCGCCGATCAACAGCTTGGCGCTGCCACGTGCAATTCCCAGGACTTCATGGGCACCGGAATGGTAGTGCTGATAATCGAAGACACCGTTTATCCAGATGCCTGTCCAACCGTTTGCAGCGAAACGACGGTCGAAATCAGTAGGTTCAGCGTCAGCAAAGAGCCCTCTGTAAAGCAATACAGGAAGATGCGGATTGTTCGGGACCCAGTCGCTCGGCTTGAAAAATATCGTCTCGATGTTCATGTTGAAATTCCCAAGCGAGTTGTCAATTGCCGCGAGCCGACGACCATCGGGCCGTCGACGTTGTCCCCAACTCTTACGCAGCGTTTTCCATTGAACTCATCTGCGATGATGTTCTCAAAAGCTAAACTTTGGCAATCACCAGCGGTTCCTTGGCATGCCGCAGGTTCGAAGAGGGCGCATTCCGACTGATGCGCAAGGGCCCCCTATGCCGAGCCCTCATTGGTCTCTGATTGTCAATCTGATAAGTCACAATCAAGAAGCCGTTGTCGCTACGGACCTTTCTTCGAGGATGGTCTATCTTGCCTGGAAACCGTCCGGCCAGAAAATCAAGGTCAACCCGCCCGTGAAGACATGGCCTGAAAAGGCGAAGGCGGACTTCGCCAGTGGTCAGCGAAGTGGAAATGACGAGACAGTTCGGTCAAGCGATATTCGATCACTGCTGGACGATCACCCGGGTCCCCGGCTGAACCATATCGTAAAGCTCCTCGACGTCCTCGCGGTACATCCGAAAGCATCCGCTCGATGCRTTGGTGCCGATGGAGGAGGGGTCGTTGGTGCCGTGGATGCGCAGCAGTCCGTCGGCAAGGTAGATCGCGCGAGTTCCGAGCGGGTTTGCCGGGCCGGGTTTCACGACGGCCGGAAGCCGTGGGTTCTTCTGCCGCATACTGGCTGTGGGTCGCCATTCGGGATGCAATCGCTTCGACACCACCCGCGTTGTTCCGAACCATTGCTTGCCTTCGCGGCCGACTGCGATGGGGTAGGCGAACTGCTCGCCCTGTGCGGTCGTGTAAATCAGAGTGTGCTCACGCGTGGCGATGACGACGGTTCCCCTTCTAATTCGCGTCGATGACTCCCCACGTTCTTGCAAAGGTTCCCGATAGCCAGGTTCTGGCTCGTAGTAGGGAGGAGGGGGATACGGGCTGTAGGGATCATCATAGTCGTAGCCCCCATAATCGTCGTATCCATCATGCGGGTCATAAACTTGGGCCTGGGCATGAATGGGCGTCAGCAAAAGGGCCGCAACAAGGAGAGCCATCAATCTCATTTTACGCAATCCGTCTGTTATACAGCCTGATTGGGCGGAATTGTGTGGCGGTACTATGGCGGGTTCAGTCTGGATTCCACGGTGATCTCTCGTCGCTCCCATCAACCGCTGAGTTCCTCTCTGCTTCAAGAAAGCGGAATGGTGACGAAGCGATCTAGGGGAGGCGATTCGCGGGCTAGACCGGGAGGTAGACCTTTACCAAATTTCAAAATGCATCGCGGCCTAAGTTCACCGGTGGAACCCAATGGTCACATGCAGCGCGTCGTCAGCCTCCTCCCGATGGCGCGCTATCATTCGTCCTCTGATTAAAACCGGACTTCCATACCAACGACTGTCATTAGAAAGATGACGAGGGAACCACACCGATAGTTGGGACAGGTGGTTCCTGTTGCCGCATTTTGTTKTCTTGCTCGTCACCGGGGCTAAGTGCGTCGCGCACTTCATCGTCTTCCCAACCCGCCTCGATGGCGGAAGCCACAAGCGTCTCGATTTTCTCGGTTTCSGACGCATGCGAAGTCTCATCYAGGCGGCGTCTGGCGGTCTCSAGGCACTGACGGAGGTTCGAAGCGCGACTGGGGTCGTTACGGTCGTAGCTTGGTGATGCGATRTAGGTCATGGGAAGCTCCCTGCTGATCGAGAGGAACACCTGAACAGAACTCCGGTTCCACACTACGCAYCTGCGGTAAGCGCCGTCGTTTGCCGCCGGCGCTTACGTCACGCATTGGCGCTGATCCGCCTGCATCCCCTTGGCCTTRGGCGTTCATCAAGCGTCATCCTGGCGAATGGCCGGTGGCTGTGCTGCAGATGGACCATATGCTCTGACCACGGCAGTCTGGCTGTCTYGGAACTTTCGATCTCGCAAGTCTGTTCGTACTGTTGAATGGAGGTACTGGCCATGTCCAAAAAGAATAATGACAAAGGGGGCAATCCTAAAGACCAGCCGGTCAATCACCCTGACCGTAAAGAAGTGCCACCGGAGCCTGACGATCACAAACACCCGGCTCGAGATACAAGGGAGGCACCGGTGCCCAACCCAAACGATGAGCCTGTCGACAAACCTTAGCAACTGCCAGACCGTCGTGAACCGACTTTTGGATCGTAACCGATGTTCTCATCCCACGGCTTATGTCGCCAAATACTGGGATGGTCTTTGTGTTTTCCTGACCGACGGTCCATCGAGATCGATTACAACACCGTCGAGAGAACCATCCGGCCGATAGCGCTTAATCGTAAGAATGCTCTCTTCGCCGGACACGATGCTGGAGCGGAGAACTGGGCGATCATCGCCTCCCTCATCGAGACGAGTAAGCTCAACGGTGTCGATCCGTTCGCCTGTCTCACCGCCACTCTCAACGCCATAGCTAACGGCCACAAGCAGAGCCGAATAAAGGAACTCCTGCCGTGGAATAACCTGGCACGGCAATATGCATTCAAAGCCTTCTATCCGGCACATTGCGGACTTCTCCCGACATTTGATCCGTCGTTTTAACCCGCCAAAAACGACCGGCGTCTATGGATGTCTCAAGTACCGTGCGAGGTTGCCGTTGAGTGCTTTAACTCGTCAAGGTTTGTTGGCCTCGTGCGCACGGCGAAGAGCCGTCGTCGTCGCGGCTCCACTCCTCGACATCAAGCGAGAAAACTCGTCAGTATGGGAGCAGGGCACCGCTTACCCCAAGAACTCGGTGCCAGCGAAGGTTTCGAACCATTCCCAATAAGCGGAGACAGCTTTGAAAAAATTCAATCCCATTCGAACGCGGGAGGTGATGGGCGGCACTATCGCCCGCGCACTTCGTGCCGAATACGATCCCGCGATGCCGATGGGGAATGTTGCGGTGCATGAGATCAACGATGTTATCTCTGCCTGGCTGGTGCGTCATGACAAGGAAATAACACCCGTTCTTCCACGTGCGCTCCAATGGTTGGACAAGGCCATCGAGGGAAAAGAAGAGGAAAGGTTTGGTCCTTTTCCCTGTTCCCACCGCAGGACTTTGCACTGGGCCAAGGCCCTTGGCCACTGGATGCACGGTAAAGGAAACGACGAAGCATCGTGGAAAACCGCTCAGGATGCAGAGATTGAATACATGCGAACCGGCTTTACCAAAGTACTCGGTGTCGACAAGTTTGACTACAAGCTCCAACGTTTCGTTCCTCAGGAAATCAAGGGCCTGCCGTATAGTTCACGGAGACTGCTCGTCGACGGAACTCTCGACGATTTCATGGCGTTCAGCCTCCAGGCTGGTCAATACGACACCGCAGTCGAAGAATATGAGCGACATCTAAAGCCGAAAAACCCATCACTCAAAACAACGTTAAAGCCACGGGCGTTTGCCTATGCGCTCTGTCTGAAAAAATTAGGGCGGGCGCGATTTGGCGACAATGACCTGTTGGAGGCCGGGCAGCGAATGTTGCGGGCCAATCTCGAGGAAACATGGTTGGGAGTCGGCCAATATGAGCGTGCGGCCACATGGTTGAAGATCGTCTATTGGGACCGCGACCAGACCCTGACGCCACTGGAGACCATCCTTAAAGCCTATGACAACATGCCAAACGTACCGTTGCCTGATTTCATGCTGGCAACCCGGTCCGAACTTGAGCCAAATTCCCTTCGAATGAGGTGGGCACAGTTAGTCAAAAGACTTCGGTTCAAATGAGGTTTTGCATTGATAACGTGAGCACTGATTTCGTAAGCGGTGTCCCGCTTACACGTTGACCGAGCTGCGTTTTGTAGTGCCGAGTGCTTTAGGATGAGGGGATAGCCCTGCGGAGATTTACTCGGCCTCAATAATTCCACGGCAGCAACCTATCGATCTGGCTCTGAGCCTGGTTCATAGGTCCTTCCTCTCAAGCGAGCAGACTTCGAGATCGTCTTCGTCGAAAACCACCTCGGCCACTCCAAACGGGGGGCCATCAAACCAGCCCATCGCATCTGCCTGCTCATAAGTAGGCGTTTCGTGCTCTTTCGTGCCACCAGCCTGGACGGTCGTCATCTCAACCGGATGGACGCGAATCGCGACAACTGTGCGCGTTCCGACGTCGGTACACCGCCACCGCCTCTTCCCGCACCAGAACTCCAGACCGATCTGAAACTCCGAGTGTTCCATGCATGATCTCCCTGATTTAGTATGTGATGATTACAAATAGCCGAGTGTCGGGTCTTCGAGGCTGCTGCTATCTTGTAAAAGTCGAATCAGGAGGTCACAAACCTGACTCGCGCCGAACAAGGCGCTCTCTCCAATCCAGCCACGCACGGTTTATGATGGTTGTTTCCTCAACCGGAGCGCCCATGGTCCAATACTGTCGGCCGTCGATGTCAAGGTAGACAGAGCTTCTACTAGTTGGCTCAAACCACCTTCGTTCGCCCTGGGTACGGATGAATGAGACGGCTTCCTCAAACAGGGCCTGGTCCTCCGGCGGATCGTCGAATTGCCGTACCGAGTATTCGTGCGGCCACTGCGGCATGGTTTTCGCGTAACGCCAGTGGCGCGTGCCGATGAACTTCTTGAAGTCATCAATGCTATCCATTAGGTCTCGTCTTTGCTCCTGAAGTTCAAGAGGCTAATCATGCGACTACTCATGAGCCACCTCGCCCAATTCAGCTCGCTCTCCAAACAGGGAGAGTTGCTGTGCACGCAGGGGCTTGCCTACCTTCTTCAGAATTCGGATGCACGCAAGAGCTTTGGGGACCATATCTCCAAGATGGTGGGCAGAACTATCAACGCCGACTTGACTTGGCGAGCCGAGGCTCGACAGAAAGACGGTGCCCGCCCCGACTTGGAGGGCTGCACGGCTGACGGAAAGCTCGTGGTCAAGATAGAGGCGAAATTGGGCGCGGCGTTTGGCGAGGGCCAACTCAGTTCGTACCTTGGCGACCTTCAAGAAAGCTCTGATAGTGGAATGTTGCTGGTGCTGGTACCTCATTATCGGGTTGCTGCGATGAAAGCATCGGTGCCGTGTGTGTCCGCTCCTACCGAGGATGGTCCTTGGCAGCGGGGTGCAACGTCCGACTTTTCGGTTGCGGTGATCGATTGGGAAGGGGTCTTGGTCGCCCTGAAAGATGTTCGCTCCGAACCGTTCCGTGGTGACCTTGCCCAATTTCGGGCCATGTACAGGGTCCTTCAGGGCTACGACATCGAGCCACTGAGGAGTGTCTCTGAACTGTTCGCTTGGCGCGAGCGGAAAGAGGTATTCGTCAATCTTGTGGATCGCGTTACCCGCCGCTTGGCGCAGCAGAGCCGAGTCCTCCCAATGGGCAAGGACGGTCCCGACGACTACCAGCGTCGATATGTCTGCCTACCGCTTGGCGCAGACGAGCCCTGCTTCAGCGTGGGGGTCCGCGATCCTTTTCCGGGGTACACGACGCCTATCTGGCTGCGTTTCCACCGTCTTACGCCCAAGTTCTCGGTTATCCGCGAACGTCTTGTCGCGTCTGGCTTCGCGCAGC
The DNA here is from genome assembly GCF_056406015.1 of Rhizobium sp. P1_E1. Taxonomy (NCBI): domain Bacteria; kingdom Pseudomonadati; phylum Pseudomonadota; class Alphaproteobacteria; order Hyphomicrobiales; family Rhizobiaceae; genus Rhizobium; species Rhizobium sp. P1_E1. The sequence goes on from NZ_JBFUAY010000141.1 coordinate 11,474, forward strand.
GATTAACTGAGTGCGGTGGCCACATCTGGATACATCTCGATGTTCCGCTCAATGCCGACGGCGAAAGTCTGGTTGATTCGTTGGTTGAGCAAGCACAACGGGTTATCGAGGTCGCGTACCAGCCATTGTGACACACAGACGTGTGTCCCGCAAAATCTCTGAGAAGCGGCAGTTATGCTTGCCCCGGCGACGACTGGTGAATGAGTGACTGCCCCGGTTTTCTCACAGCACCTCTGCCGTGCTGGGGACAATGCCTTCATCGAAGCATTCAACGGCCGCTTCCGAGCCGAATGTCTGAACCAGCATTGGTTCCTGACCCTTGCGGATGCCCGCGAAAAGATGGAGGATTGGCGCAGAGACTACAATGAGGTTCGGCCACATGGTGCCATCGGCAATAAGGTGCCAGACTTACTAATGAATCCGGGAGGCGCAACCAGCCCACCTCCTTGAATGAAGCCGGAAAACTCCAGTCTCCGGTGGTCCAGAATCCTGGGGCGGTTCAAAAACCGCCGGGGCTCTACTCGCCGCCGGATGAAAGTTCAGTGGCAGGTCACTAGGACTTCCGAGTTCGGCGTTACCTCACAAGACGGCCCTCACCGTGGGCTTACGTGGGATCAGGACAGCGCTTACTTTGGATCGGGTTCGCTGTTGCCTGGAACAAGGAAGATCCAAACGTCTCGCGATGACATCATCGATGTCTTTGATTTCTCGAGCGCCGGCCATCCTAGCGTCGCAATCAAACTATTCCTCGGCGTCGGAACAGTTCTTATATTGCAGCTTCTGAAGTGGCGCATCCAGCCTCAGGATGAGCCCGGTCGGGGCGTAATCAAGAGAGACCTCCCCGAAAGCGGACAGGCTGGAGCTGACGAGCCGCGTGCCGAACCCCTTCTTGGTTGGAGTTTCCACCGCCGGACCTCCAACCTCCTGCCAAGTGAAGTTCAGGCTCGGGGCGCCCGCCTTGTCGC
>NZ_JBFUAY010000142.1:0-12210 GCF_056406015.1 Rhizobium sp. P1_E1
GTCTACGACATGGCCGACCTTTCCCGGGCGACGGAGAAGATGGCGGCCTACGTCAAGGCATTCGCGGACGAGTACCAGGCTTCCGATATTCTCGGCCTGGGTTTTTCGAATGGCGCAAACATTCTTGCCAATGTGCTGATCGAGAAGGGTATCTTCGATGCCGCGGTTCTGATGCACCCGCTCATTCCGTTTCAACCCGAAGCCCAGTCGACGCTGGCGGGAAGAAAGGTGCTGATGACGGCCGGGCAGCGAGACCCGATCGCGCCTGTTTCCATGACCGAGGCGCTGTCCGAACACCTGAAAAACCGAGGGGCGGAGGTCAGAACGGTCTGGCATCCCGGCGGTCACGAGATTGCGCCGCTCGAGATCGATGCGGTTCGCGATTTCCTCGGCGGTTATTGACGCGTGCACCGCCGCTCGGCGGGAAAACGATTGCGGGACCGGAAATGCCGGTCCCGCATCTTTGCTGAAACAAGGATCCTATCATCGTGATCGATAGGACATTAGGGGCGAGGAGGATATTTGCCCCTGATTGCCTTCATGTAGAAATTTCCCGGTGATTCCGCCATCGTCAACCCGACGACGACGCCCTTGGGAACGCCTTCATATTCTYGCCTCTGACCGTTGGTCAGATAGACCCGTAGATGCCGGCTGTCTTCGTCGTAGGTGATCGCCTCGATAAGTTTCGAATCAACCGCAGTTTCCACTTTGCACCCCGCAGTTTTGGATCTGAGATTCCTGATCAAGAAATGTCATTCACACTCGCAACGCGCCATCATTATGCTGCGCCGCGGGGGCGTCAAGCATGATCTTCTTTAACGTTCATTTTTTCGTAATGGCTCTCGTTATAGTTGATTTTCACAGCTTTTCGGACGCCTTGCCTGTGGAAATCCGATACCTGCGGCTCCTCCATTTGGGGAATATTAGCCGATAATGTCGCGAGAAACGCAATAATCGCCGTTTTAACGCCGGATTAACCATTAAATAGCAAACTATAGCATAATATTAACCGCAGCACCCTCCCAAGTATGAATGAATACAAATTGCCGTTTCTCGCGACAGTCGCTTTACTATCGTTGGCGAGTTGCGTGAGCGGGCCTGACCACCTGGTGGTTCGGGCCCACCTGCCGATTTTCGATGGCGGACGGCTGCGCGCTCAGGTGAAGACCACGCAGGAGACTCTTGCGCTTTCAATCGGGAGCTACAAGGATGGACAATCATCCTTGCTTGATGTGCAGCGTTCGGTGGCGACCGGCCAGGCGAACTTGGCGCAAGCGGCGCAGCATATGGCGAAGAACTATGTCGCGCTCAATGTGGTGGTTCCGGTTACAACTTCGGTGGGGCCGCGATCAGGCCAACTTCTTATGAATACTGAGCCTCATGCCGTTGCAGCGATGGATAAGAGATGGATTATTTCAGACAACCCGCCATTCGGTCGGGTCTCATAAATGGGTTACATGTTTAACTATCTAGGGCCGTGGCGACAACAGATACCGATACTGGCTGGCAACCGCAAAGGACGCGCTCGGTTGACGTTTGCCGAAGGCGAATTCGCTGCGGTCTACGCGATGAGCGATGTTCACGGATGTTATAATGAGCTCGTCAAGGCGCAACGCCGCATCGAGGAGGATGCCGCGCGCATTCCGGGACCGAAACTCATCGTCATGCTCGGCGATTATGTCGATCGCGGGCCTGATTCGAGCGCGGTGCTGGAGTTCCTGAGCAAGACCCCGCCGCCGGGATTTCAACGTTTCGTCCTGTGCGGCAATCACGACGCGGAGCTGGTGAAGCTCTATCGCAAACCGGCGCGCATTCTCGAATGGCTCGGCTTTGCCGGACCGGAGACGCTGCACTCATACGGTATCGATATCGAGCATCTGCTGCAGTCGGCGGCTGGAAACGAAACAATTGCCCGCGTCATTCGCAACATGATACCCGAACGGCATATCCAATTCCTCGAATCGCTGCCGATCATGCTGCGGATAGGAAGGGTCCTCTTTGTTCATGCGGGCATCAAGCCGGGCATCGACCTCAAAAAGCAGAAAGACAGCGACCTCATGTGGATCCGTCAGCCCTTCCTGGATGAAGGACCGCAGCTTCCTGTCCTCGTGATCCACGGGCATACCCCGGCGCGAACACCGACATTCGGGCCGCAACGCATCGGTATCGACACTGCGGTTTCGGCGACGGGCCGGCTGACCGTGCTGACGATAAAGGGAACACGGGTCGGGATCCTCTAGCGATCCTGCTTCCCAAAAATCGGAATCGATTTTCGGGGGCAGGATGCGAGGATTGAAAGAGTTAGAGCGTCCTTTGCGCGTCTGAAAGATGACGGTGCTGTAAAACCAAACGCCGCGGATTGTGTTCCGCGGCGTCAGGAAGATCAGATGTTCAGCAGGCTATTTCAGGTGTTGGTCACATCGTGATAGAGATTGGTGCCGATGCCAGTATAGGTAAACCCGTACTTGCGGACCTCGTCGCTGCGGTAGATATTGCGCAGATCGACCAGGATCGGAGCGCGCATCGACTGCTTCAGGCGGTTGAAATCGAGCGCGCGGAACTGGTTCCATTCGGTGACGATGACAAGCGCATCCGCACCAGCGGCTGCTTCGTAGGGTCCGCTTGCATATTCGATGTTCTCGATCACCTTGCGGGCGTTTTCCATGCCCTCGGGGTCGTAGCCGACCACTTGCGCGCCGTTGTCCTGCAGGGTCTGGATGACCGCGATTGCCGGGCTGTCGCGCATGTCATCGGTGTTCGGCTTGAAGGTCAGCCCGAGGATTGCGATCTTCTTGCCGCGAATGTCTCCGCCGACGGCCGAAATGACTTTGCGTCCCATCGCCCGCTTGCGGTTGTCATTGATCGAGATCGTCGTCTCGATGAGACGCATCGGCGCATCGTAATCCTGCGCCGTCTTGGCAAGAGCTAGCGTATCTTTGGGGAAGCACGAGCCGCCGTAACCCGGCCCGGCATGCAGGAACTTGGAGCCGATACGGCCATCGAGACCGATGCCGCGCGAAACGTCCTGAACGTTTGCGTCGACCCGTTCGCAGAGATCGGCGATCTCGTTGATGAAGGTGATCTTCATCGCGAGGAAAGCGTTGGCCGCATATTTGATCAGTTCCGAGGTGCGGCGGGTGGTGAAGACCAGGGGTGCCTGGTTGAGGTAAAGCGGGCGATAGACCTCGGTCATGGTTTCGCGTGCCCGGTCGTCGTTCAGCCCGACGACGATACGGTCAGGACGCTTGAAATCCTCGATGGCGGCGCCTTCGCGCAGGAATTCGGGATTGGAAACGACGGCGACATCCGCCGTGGGATTGGTTTCGCGCATGATGCGCTCGACTTCGTCTCCCGTGCCGACCGGTACCGTCGACTTGGTGACGATAACGGTGAAGCCTTCCACATAGGTGGCAATCTCGCGCGCAGCGGCGTAGACATAGGAGAGATCCGCGTGGCCGTCGCCGCGCCTGGAGGGCGTGCCGACGGCGATGAACACGACATCAGCGCTGCGGACACTTTCGCCGACATCCGTCGAAAATGACAGCCGGCCGGTGCTGGTGTTTTCAGCGACCAATTGCTCCAGACCCGGCTCGTAGATCGGAATGCGGCCTTCGCGAAGGGCTTCGATCTTACTCAGATCCTTGTCGACGCAGATGACGTCGTGGCCGAAATCCGCAAAGCAAACGCCTGAAACGAGGCCGACATAGCCTGATCCAATCATCGTGATGCGCATATTTCCCTCAAATCATTAGAGTAGAACGTCATGCTGCGTCGCAGCATGAGTTCGTCATAGTTAATCTGGACGAAAAGACAATACCGAAGATCGCCTGAAACCCACATCGGAAATCGAACTCCGGGCACCGCAGCTTGCCGCACGCTGCCCCGTCGATAGCCAAAACATAGGTTTGTGTGGGCGATATGACAAGTCGAGCGGCTCGTCAGAGCAGGCTCGACTTCAATCCGGAAACAGGATCAATCTGTCTATGTCGCTGCCTCGGCTGTTATAGCCGGTACCAGACATAGGGGTCTGTTCCCGATTGGATCTTGTCCCAGCGCAGATCGGTATCGCGCCAGTTCTTGATGCTGCTTTTCCTGTTGTCGAGGACGAGATCGCCCCTGTCGGTTCTGACGACGAGGACCGCATGTCCTTCACCGGAGGGCGTATATGCCGTCGCGATCCGCAACGCGCGCGACGACCAGCCCATCGCAATCAGCCGGCTGCGTTTGGTCAATGCGAAATCTTCGCAGTCGCCGCTGCGCACATTCACCTTCCAGACGTCGCCGTTCAGTTCGCTGCTGGAGTCGTTGCGTCCGATCATCGTCCGATTGACCGTGCTGTTCACATTTTTCAGCTGCAACATCTGCTCGTCGGTGAGCGCAACGACCGAGAGCCCATTGTTGTCACGGCATTCGGCCGGGTTCTGGGCGCAGAACAATACCTGGGCGAAGGGTGGGATGATCTTGCCTTTTTCGGAGATATAGCTGACCGCCGAACTACCGTTCAGGCCGCGGGCGAAACCTGCGGGACCGGCGGCAAATGCCGAGCAGGCATTGCCTGCTGTAAAGGCCAGCGCCAGAAGTGTAACGAATGTTTTCTTCATCTGTTAAATCCCCGTTCAGGGCAACCGATTGAGATCAGGCTTGCCTTTTTTCTCGGTCAATGGCATGGCGATCTGATGATCTGCCAAGTATTGGGCGCAGAATATCTGTCCCGTTTCTGCTGCTTGGAAGGAGCATAGCCGGGCCTTGTCTCGATTGGCTTAAACCTATCGCGACAATTTTAAACGATGTGGAATTCTGTTACACTTTAGCACGCAGGTGCTTGATGTTCAACTTATGTTTGTACGAGTAAATTAAACTCTTCGGTTGTAATTGCTTTGGTCGCTGCCTACTCTGGTAAATTAATTCACATGTTCTCCCACCTCATTAATAGGCGGGTCTTGCGAGAGGTTTTGCTTTTCGCCTTCATCGGCCTCGTTATATTGACGCTCATACCGTTCGGGAGTGTTACACCCCTGGCTTTCGCCTTCGCGGCGATCGGAATGTTTGCTCTCGCCATTATCTCGGGACTGCTGTTCGGAGAGCCGAGACAGAGCAGATGGGTGTTCGGCATCGCTCTGTTTCTATTGATCGTTTTGACAGGATGGACGTTTATTCAGACGATCGAACTGCCTTCGCGGTGGCTGGCAAATCCCGCTTGGGATGCCGCGCGTCACCTAGCGGGTGTCAATTACGCAGCGATCTCCGTCGAACCGGCCGACACGTTCGCGTCGATCCTCTGGGTCGCTCTGCCTTTCGTCACGTTCCTGACCGGGCTCCTCTTATGCGATACCGATCAGCGCGCGAGGAAAGTGCTTGCCGGCCTCGGGCTTTCGGCGGGCATCATCGCTACTTTCGGCCTGCTGCAGTTTTTGCTGTTTCCCAACATCCTGATCGTCGTCGAGAAACACGCCTACCTCGACAGCCTCACCGCGGTCTTCGTCAACCGTAATACCGCAGCGACCTTCCTCGGGCTTGGAACGCTGCTCATGCTAACCCTGGTCAGGGACGTTGCCCGTGCCTATTCGAACTATCCGCCCGGCGAGCCGGGCCGAAACGCGCTTCTCTTGAGATCGTGGATCTATATCCTGCTCTTATGCGCATGCTTCACCGCACTGATGCTGAGCCGCTCTCGCGCCGGGATATTTGCGACCTTTGTTGCCGCTCTCATCTATTTTCCATGGCTTGTCATCAATTGGAACGGCTCGAGGCGTCATTTGAGACCGGCGCCAAGATGGCGTTCGATGCTGAAGCTCCTCTCGGCGATTGCTTTCATCGTAGTGTTACTGACGATGTTTGCAGGCCAGGCGATTTTGCGCGCGCAAGAGCGGCGGCTCGAGGATGATGATCGTTTCTGCATCCTGCCGGGCATATGGCGCGCCATATCGGATCATTGGTGGACGGGGACGGGGCTCGGAACTTTTCGGACGGTATTTTCTGCCTACCGCGATCCGGCCTGCGGAATTTTCGGGATCTTCGACCGTGCGCACAATTTCTATCTCGAAGGATTTCTGGGCCTCGGAATAATGTTCCCGATTGCGGCGGTCCTTACCTTCTCGGTGCTTGCCAGGGTGTTCTGGCGCGGGTTCGCCCAAAGACGGCGTCTGAGGCCCTATGTCCTTCTTGGCCTGGCGGCGACGGTTTTGGTCGCCCTTCATGCGGCGGTCGATTTTTCGCTGCAGATACCGGGATTTGCGGTGTTTTACGCCGCCTTCCTCAGTGCGGTTGTCGCGATAAGTCTCGGGCGCAGCAACGGAGAGTTGGGCATGGCATAAGAGCAGCCGTTAACCACTTAAAGTTTWAATGGATGGATTTTAATAAGATTTTCGGAAAAGATCGATTGTGCAGGTGCGAACAGTTGACTCTGAAACCCAAGAAATTTTATAGCGGGTGCAGCCTTCGGATTGTTGCGACGCCAGAAAAGTCGGACCGAAGTCGTTTTTCGCTTCCTAAAGGGCTCGCCGTTGCCAGCCTGCCACAGTTAGGGGAATGTTAATCGGCTTTCAGTGTTATTGATCGGGGATCGTCTTGTATTTTGTCAGATTGCGGAGCAGTAGCTTCAGAGGCGTCAACACAGGGTATTCTATGGGTTGTTCTCGTATCGGTAGTACACGCGTCGCCATTGTTGTAGCGCTAACGACTATATTGGCAAGCTGCACATCGTTGCCAAGATCTGGTCCTGATCACAAAGATGTTGATCGGGATGCAGCAGTGAAAGTGACAACGAAGGAGCGTCGCGTCGGTATCGATTACGCCCTGATTGATCTCAGCAAGAACGTTCTGCCGTATTTTTCCGCTCCCCAGCCGACCTCCTTCAAGGGGTTTGGCGGTGGTCGAGGCGGGGCGCCTGAAATTCCGCTCGGTTACGGGGATGTCGTTGAGGTCGCCATCTTCGAAGCTCAGTCCGGCGGTCTTTTCATTCCGTCCGATGCCGGTAGCCGACCGGGTAATTACATCTCTTTGCCGAGCCAGACGATCGATAGAAACGGGACGATCACAATTCCCTATGCGGGTCGGGTTCCGGCTGCCGGTCGCCTCAAGGAGACCGTGGAACAGGACGTCGAGGATCGCCTGGCGAGCCGGGCGATCGAGCCGCAGGTGGTTATTACGACGACGACAAGTCGCTCCAGTCAGGTTGCCGTGCTCGGGGATGTCAACAATCCCCAGCGCGTCGAGATCAGCCCGGCCGGTGAGCGTGTTCTCGATGTCATTTCCGCTGCGGGCGGTTTGACGACCAACAATATCGAAACGAATGTGACGCTGCAGCGCCGCGGCAAGACGGCTACCGTCGCCTACAATACGCTCTTAAAGAACCCGGCCGAAAATATCTACGTCGCACCGGATGATACGATCTCGATCGATCATGAGCGCCGTACCTATCTTATGCTCGGCGCCGCAGGCACAAGTGGCCGCTTCGATTTCGAAGAATCCGACCTGACCCTTGGAGAGGCAATCGCCAAGGCGGGCGGCCTGCGCGATGATCGCGCTGATCCGGCTCAGGTCCTGCTCTATCGCCTTGTCCCCAAGAAAACGGTTGCAGCGATGCACGTGGACGCGACGAGATTTACGGGTGAAACGGTTCCGGTGATCATCCGCGCGAATCTTCGCGATCCCGCAACCCTGTTTGCTGTTCAGCAATTCAAGATGGAAGACAAGGATATTATCTATATTTCCAATTCGGACTCTGTTGAATTGGTCAAGTTCCTTGACATCGTAAACTCGGTATCGTCCACTGTTTCCGGTGTGGCCGACGATGCGAATGATACCCGTAACGCGGTAAACGATCTTGGAAATTGATTGAAATAGGCGGGCCGTCATCGATCTCGAATGATCAATGACGGCGGCCTATATAGCGGATTTGATGAAGGACTATGGTTATGGCAAGGTCTGGTGTTTATCGTAAGCTTGCGTATAGCGGAATTGTCGTCGCGATGTTTACCGGCATGAATTCAAGCGCTTTCGCGGCAGCTTGCGTGAGGCTTTCAAATCTGACTTCCATCGATATCAGTGGATTTACGGCCAACCCCGCCGTTCTGCTTGATATGTCCGATCCGCTGGTTTTGTCATCGAGCGTCCGCGCGCTGGTTGGGAGCAGCAATGAGGCGCTGTCGCCGGTGATCGAGCAGGCCAGGAAAGCCGATGCCGCGCAGATGGCTGCTATCGGTTCCGGTCTTGGGCGGGCTGCAAACAGCTGCCAGGTAACGGATCCGCTATTCAAGCTGGCCATTGAAAAAGCCGTCGCCGAGGCGGCGAGCGCGGATCCGAATCTTGCGCCGCTCCTTGCCGCCTTTGCGAAGGTTCTCGCCGAAGGCGGAACGGCGGCGCTCGGCCCGGGTGGAAGTGCTGCAGCCGCCGCATCCGGCATCGGCAATAATGGGTCGATTGGCCGGACGGGGCCGGGAGCGGACGACGGTACGCCTTTTGAGGGCAGCGAGACAACCGCCGGTACGCTGAAGGTTTCGAATGCTGGGGCAGGGCAATCGTCTGACTCGGCGGAATCGACTAGTGTTAGTATCCCGGTCATATAATAGCTGGAATTGCCCTTAGATCTTAGCGCTTGACGCATTTGTTGGAGATCGAAATTGCTATCGCCAGATAAACTTACGCCACGTATCGACCCCTCCCGCGATACGGGAAACGAAGCTGACTTCATCGATTTCGACAAGCTCATCGCAATCGCCCGCCGACAGTGGCGGATGGTTGCGGCGTGCGGTTTCGCCTTCGCCATTCTGGGCATTGTGTATGTCCTGACCTCGGTGCCCGTCTACACCGCCGACACAAGCGTGCTGATCGACCGCAGCGATAGCCAGGTGATCAACCAGCTGGCGGCTTTCGGCCAGATGGACGATGACGAAGGTACTGTCCTCAGTCAGGTCGAGCTTTTGAAGTCCGACACCATCGCCTATGCCGTCGTCGACAAGCTGAAACTCGTCGACAATGCGGAGTTCATGGGACCGAAAAGCTCGCTTTTTTCTGTCTCAACGCTGAAATCCTTCGTGAATTTTCGGTCGTGGTTTGCCGATGACGCAGCCGTCGCACCCGATCCGGAAATGAGGCGGCGGAGTGCTGCGGAGACTGTTGCAGGCAACATCGATGTCGAACGCGTTGGCAAATCCTATGTTCTCGATGTCAGCTTTACCTCGCAGTCACCGGATCTAGCGCGTGATATCGCAGCTGCCATCGCCGACGTCTATCTGGTTGACAAGCTCAATTCGAAATACGAGGCGACACGTCGGGCCGGCGAGTGGCTACAGGAGCGTATCGAAGAGCTCCGGCAGCAGGCGCTGGACACTGACCTCGCCGTGCAAAAATTCCGCAGCGAGCATGGACTTGTCGAGGCTGGATCCGGTACGCTGATTAGCGATCAGCAGCTTTCCGAGATCAATACCCAATTGATCAATGCGCAGGCCGAGACTGCGAAGGCCGAGGCAAAATATGCGCGCGTCAAGTCGATCATCGACGCTAAGCAGACCGATGCGATCGTCACCGATGTGCTCGACAGCTCCATTTCGAACGACCTGCGCAAGAAGTATCTGGAGGCTTCCAAGCTCGAAACTGAAATTGAGGCGCGGCTCGGTCCCGATCACGTCCAGGCGGTTCGGCTTCGTGCGGAAATGGAAGAATATAAGAGGCTCATGTTCGATGAGTTGAACCGTATCGCCGAGAGCTACCAAAGCGAGCTGCAGGTCGCGAAATCGCGGGAAAACTCTTTGCGCGACAGCGTTACACAGGCGACGGGCGTAGCCGCAATGGCTGGCGAAACCCAGGTGCAGCTTCGCGAACTCGAGCGCACGCGCGATACCTATAAGAATCTCTATCAGAGCTTCTTAACGCGTTATCAGGAAGCAATTCAACAGCAGAGCTTTCCGATCACCGCTGCGCGAATCATCACGACGGCGGAGACGCCGACGAAGCCGAGCGCTCCGAAGAGAGCTCTCGTCGTTGCTTTCGCGATGTTCATGGGATGTGCATTTGGAAGTGGTATAGCGGCCTTCCGCGAATTCCGGGATCGGTTCTTCCGCACCGGCGATGATGTCCGGGACGTGCTTGATGTCGAGTCTCTCGGTGTCATGCCGCTGATTGAAAATAACGTCGACGATCCGACGCTCGTTGATCCCAGCAATCCACGAAGCATCGCCAGGGGCGGGAAGACCACGACCTATGTCGAGGAGCATCCGCTCTCGGCATTTGCCGAGACGCTTCGAAGCGCCAAGATTGCCATCGACCTCAGTGCTGCCGATCAGCGCTGCAAGGTCATCGGCGTCGTGTCGAGCTTGCCCGGCGAAGGGAAGTCGACGACCTCCATCAATTTTGCCAAACTCCTGGCAATGCAGGGTGCGCGTTGCCTGCTTATCGACGGCGACATGCGCAATCCTGGTGCCACCCGGGCGATCGGCCGCCATGCCGAGGCCGGGTTGCTCGAGGCGATCGTCGACAGCCGTCCGCTCAAGGATTTGATCCTTCTCGATCCCAAAACAAAACTCGCATTTTTGCCGACGGTGGCACGGTATCGTGTTCCGCATTCGTCGGAGTTGCTTGCGTCACGCGGCATGGATCAGCTTCTTCAAACGGCGCGTCAAAGCTTCGATTATATTATCGTCGACCTGCCGCCCTTGGCGCCGGTTGTGGATGCGCGCGCCATCAATTCGAAGCTCGATGCGGTCGTTTTCGTTATCGAGTGGGGAAAGACATCGCGCAAGGTCGTGCAGTCGACACTGCTGTCCGAACCGGAACTCTATGCGAAATGCGTCGGTACTATATTGACCAAGGTCGACCCGTCGCAGATGAAACTTTACCGGACATTCGGTTCGAGCGAGTATTATTATAAGCGTTATTCGCGATACTATACCGAAAGCTGATGTTCCGAGGTCAGTTCGTTTCGGTTACCAGGATCGCTTTCATTATTGTCACCCTCGTCTTTTTGGTGCTGGCCGGTCGAGAGCTATACGCTTCGATAAGAACGGCCAGCATCTCGATCGTCGCCGAAAGGATCGAGCGTGGAGAGACAGTCGCGGACGATGTCGTGGCCAAATACGCGTCGCGTAGTGTCGACGTTGTTGACGGTCATTATTGCCGATCCGACATTGTGGCTGCTGTCGTAACCCTCGTTCTGGCGCAACTCGATCGGCAGAATGTCAATGTCAACTACGACACCTGGGCCGCTGCGGCGTCGAGTGCGCGCCAGTATCTGCGGTATGCGCTTTCGTGCATGCCGACGAACAGTAATTTTTGGCTTCGCCTTGCGGCCGTGCAGTCGATAATTGCGGAGGAGCCGGCTGCGGTTGCAGGAATGATGAAGCGCTCGGTTGTGCTTGCGCCCTACGACCAGGTGATGATCCTGACGCGGTTTTACTTCTGGAACGATTTTACGGATGCAACACTTGCGGCGGCAAGGAACGCGCTCGACAGCGATCTTACGACGATGCTGAAACTGGGCGATCGTTGCAGGGTGAATGCCACGATAAAAGAGATCAGCCCACAGCTTCGTCCAATCTTCGATCAAGCCTGGACGAGCGTTGGAGATTCCGCGACGGCGCGGTTCCGGCAGCGTTGCAGCAAGTAAATCAACAAAGCAGGCTTTTGGACAGTTCCAAGCCCAACGGCACCGGACTGCATATAATTCGTGCTGTTCCGGGGTGGTCGTTCCGAACATTGCTGAAAGCTCGAAGCGGTGTAAATGGTTGCCGACTGCTCATTCTCGTGACGCGGCTCGACTTGTAAAACGCCCGCCATCTGCTCGGCGGGCGTTGCTTTTTAGTTGGTTATTGAATGATCAGACGTCTGCGTCCGCGCCAGTGATGTTGAGTGTCAGAACGCCGACATCGGTGTGGCCTTCGCCGTCGGAGATCTTGTAGAACTGGATAGTTTCCGTGACGTGATCGCCCGGAGCAACATCTACTGCCAGATCATAGGTGAATGTTCCATCCGCTTTGACATGGAACGTGCCATACGTGCCGGCGACGTCGGTCGTTGCGCTTGGATCGCCGTTTACGGCCGTGTTGGCGAACTGTCGGAGGAAGAGATGACCATTGTCGCCGGCAATGTCGTTGTCCAAGGCGTTGCCGCCGATGGCGTCGCCCTCGGTGAAGCTGTAGTGATCGTCGACCGCGATCGGCTTGACCTGGGTTACGCCCTGGATGTTCAGGGTGAACAGGCCGACATCGGTATGAC
>NZ_JBFUAY010000143.1:0-12108 GCF_056406015.1 Rhizobium sp. P1_E1
GGGCGATGTTGACGATCCGCAGTAAGCCAGAGATTTCATGTCAATCGAAGAAAAACAAAAGCTGCAACGAAACGATCGCGTGACGATCCGGACGGTGGCAACTCACGCAGGCGTATCGGTCGCAGCAGTTTCCAAGGTGATGCGAAATGCCTACGGCGTCAGTGATGCGCTACGCGCAAGGGTGACTGATGCCATCGAGGCACTCGCATATCGCCCCTCGCGGGCAGCTAGAGGGCTGCGTGGCCGGAGTTTCACCATTGGAGTGCTCCTGATCGATATCCGCAATCCTTTCCTTCCGGAGGTGATTGCCGGCGTAAACGGGGTGCTGGCGCCTTCGCACTACCAGGCGATGATCGGCGTCAGCGATGCGCGCGTGCAGCTGGAGACGTCGTTGATCGAGTCGATGATCGACTACAAGATGGACGGCCTTATCCTCGTTGCGCCGCGTCTGCCCTCGGAGATCCTCGCAAGGTTCGCAGTCCAGATACCGATCGTCGCGGTCGGTTACCACGATGCCAGCGCTACGGCCTTCGATACCGTCAATGCAGACGATCAGCGCGGCGCGGAGATCGCCGTGGAAGCGCTTCTGGCCTGCGGTTATCGCGACATTGAAATGCTCAGTCTCGGCGAGCGCCAGGGACACGCGGTCTCCGTCGTCCGCCAGCGTGAGATCGGGTTTCGCCGGGCGATGCAGCGTGGCGGGCTCGGCTCCTCGCCAGCGATCGGCAAAATTCCCATTGCTTCGCCGAAGCGGGAAGAGGCGATGCGAAAGTTTCTATCGAGGAAGGACAGACCGCGCGCGGTATTCTGCTGGAGCGACCTCGACGCGATCACCCTTCTGAGCCTGGCTATGGAGATGGGTGTGCGCGTGCCCGAAGATCTCGCCGTCATCGGATACGACAATTCGTCGACCGCAGCACTCGGTCTCGTCAATCTCGCAAGCATCGATCAGTCGGGCAGGGAGCTCGGTCAGGTCGCAACCCGGGCCCTCATTTCCAGAATAGAAGGCCGCACCGCTTCCGAGCATATTCTCCAGATACCATCGCTGGTCAGCCGCAACAGCCTGACCCGTTCCGGCAATTCCACGGACAGATAATAGCGACGACGGCCGGCTTGCTGTGTTGCTTGCCGTCGTTCTCAGCCGGATTGAAGGGGGCTGCCGCAAGACTGCCGCACGACCAGGCGACAGGGCAATTTGGTGATGCCGGCAGGGACCGGCTCACCCTTGGAGAGGCTGAGGATTGCCAGGCCGGCGCGATGGCCCAGTTCCTTCAAGTCCATGTCGATGGTGGTCAGCGGCGGGCGCGTTTGCCGTGCGACGACCTCCCAATTGTCGAAGCCGACCACGGCGACATCCGTGGGAATCTCCACATTGAGGTCGCGTAGCGCGTCGATGACACCGCGGGCGATCTCGTCGCTGCCGCAGAAGATGGCGTCGGGCTTTGCGCCGGGCCGGGCAAACACCGACTGAACGGCCTCGTGACYCCATTCCTCCGACCAGTCGCCGAACATCGCTTCGGCACCGTCGCCGCAGGCGTCAAGATAGGATTGGGCGCGGATGCGAGCGGCGAGATAATCCCGCGGTCCGGTGATGTGGAGGATCCGCGATCGACCGAGTTCTTTCAGGTGGTCGACGGCGAGGCGGGCGCCCTGTTCGTCATCCGGAAAGAAGGTGACGCTGTCAGCCGGTCCCTCGGCAAAGACGTAGACGACGGGTATCGGCAAGCGAGACAGCTGGACCGGCGGCGTGAGATCGAGGCGGGTCGCGGTGAATATGATGCCGTCGACCTGCCGGTCGAGAAGCGCCTCCAGATGAAGCTGGGCGAGCCTCGGATCATTATTCGTGGCGCAGAGGAAGACGGACACGCCGTGATCGACCAGCACCTCCGATACCCCCGCCGCCATCGGCAGCGTCAGTCTGCCATAGGTGTCGTTCGTCAGCATGCCGATCGCATGGCTTCGCTTGCTTAGCAACCCACGGGCGAGTGCATTGGGCCGAAATCCGATCTCCTCCGCCACGCGCCGGACCCGCTCGCGTGTTTCGGCATTCGTCCGGCCGGTGTCGTTCAGTGCGTTCGACGCCGTCGAAATGCTGACGCCTGCAGCCTTCGCCACATCATAAATCGTCCGTCTTCGATCGCCCGTATTCTTCAAGTGCCGCCTCATAGTCGATTCATGATAAAAGCTTTTAGCAGAAAAAAATGTGCTGTTAAAAGGTTTTATCAAACGCACATCATATTTTTGCACACAGACTGTCGACACCAAAAAATTTCTGATCTAACGTCCATTTCGTCCGATGGCCTGAGGCCTGAACGAGAAAAAGGGGAACAAGCATGCTTCGACTGAAAACGACGATCACCGCTCTTGCACTGCTGGCAAGCTCTTCTCTCGCCGGCGCCGAAGAAATCACCCTATGGGTGCGCACGTCGTCCGGCGCCGTCCTTCAGGGGTTGGCAGACAAATACAACGCCTCTCACTCCGACAAGGTCAATGTCACCCAGATCACGGCGGAGCAGATGGTGCCGAAGCTGGGTGCGGCGATTGCCGGCAGCGCGGCTCCTGACGGTGCCGTGCTCGACCTGATCTATCTCCCGACCTTTGCCGCCGCGGACGGTCTCGAGGATATCTCCGACTTCGTGAAGGGGCTGCCTTATTCCGCGGCCATGAGCCCGTCCCACATCCGCCTTGCCACCTATGACGGCAAGATCTACGGCGTGCCGGCCCTGCCGGATGCCTCCATCATTGCTTATAATACCGATCTGTTCACCAAGGCGGCCTCGATCCGAACAAGGCGCCGGCGTCGATGGAGGAGATTGCCACCGACGCCAAGAAGATCGCCGCGCTCGGCAACGAGACCTATGGCTTCTATTTCGTCGCTAATTCGGGAAGCTGGCTGATCTACGATTTCCTGCCGCATCTCTGGGCCGCCAGTGCCGATGTGCTGAGCGATGACGGCCGCAGCGCCACGGTCGATACGCCGGCGCTGCGTGAGACCATCGCTGCCTATCGCGATATGTGGAAGGCCGGTGCGATCCATCCGACCTCGCGTTCCGGCAACGGCAACAATGCCGTCGAGGCCTTCGCCTCGGGCAAGGTCGGCATCCTGATGACCGGCTCCTACATCGTCAATCTGCTGACCAGCAAATATCCCGACGTGAAATTCGCCGTCGCACCGATCCCCGGACCGAAGGGCGGTGAATCGAGCTTTGCCGGCGGCGATACGCTTTCCCTGATTAAGGGCATCAGCGAAGAGAAGAAGAAAGTCGCGCTCGACTTCGTCAATTTCTACATGCAGCCCGAGCAGCAGGTCTACATCACCCAGGAATCGGGGATGCCGTCGCGCACCGACCTCGCAGCGGAAGCCTATGCGAAGTTCGACCAGCGCAATCTCGTCGCCTACAATATCCTCGCCAAGGGGCGCACGCCTTACACATTTTCGTCCGACGAACTCTTCGTCAGCCGCACCGGACCCTTCCTCAATCTGATCCAGGGCACGATCTTCGGCGACGATGTCGACGGAACGATCGCCAAGACGCAGGCCGACTTCACCCGCATCCTTGAACGCACCAATCCGAACTAAGCCAACGCGTTTCGGCAGGGTATCTGTGGATGCCCTGCCGTCCATTTCACATATCGACTTTCAAGCGGAAGGAGGAGTTGCGGTGGTATCCTCGACACTTCGCAGCCGGAGGCGCGCAGTCGCGACCGGAGAACCCGAGCCAAAGGGTTGGCTTGGTCTTGCCTTCATCCTGCCRGGCTTGCTGTTCATCGTCGTGCTTTTCCTCGTGCCGCTTGTCATGACGGTCTGGATGAGCTTCTACAACTGGCCGCTTCTTGGCCGGACGAAATTCATCGGCCTTTCCAACTATGCCGAGCTGATCGGCGATACCCAGCTCTGGCATTCCCTGGGTTTCACGCTGCTCTACACGGTGCTGGTCACGGCTGCGATCTTCCTGGTGGCCTTTCCTTTGGCGCTGCTCGTCGACCGGCCGCTGCGGATCGCCGGCTTTTTCCGCACGATCTATTTCATGCCCGTCGTAATCGGCTTCGGGGCGGCCTCGACATTGTGGATGTGGCTGCTCAATCCCGATAGCGGCGTCTTTGCGCAGTTGCTGCGCGGAGCAGGCATTATCGACAGCGCCCCGAGGCCGCTCGAAAGTTTCTGGCCAGCACTCGGCGTCGTCATCCTAATGGTCGTCTGGAAAACAGCGGGCTTCACGATGATCATCCTTCTGACCGGCCTGCAGAGCATATCCAACGACGTCATCGAAGCCGCCAGGATCGACGGCGCCAGCGTCTGGAGCCGGTTTCGCCGTATCACGCTGCCTTTGATGAGGAACTCGGTCGTGCTGGCGCTCGTCCTCAACGTCACTTCGTCGATGCTGGCCTTCGACCAGTTCTTCATCATCACCCAGGGCGGCCCTGAGAACAGCACGATCTCCGCGGTCTTCTCGATCTATCTCGCGTCGTTCTCATCCTACCGTCTCGGTTATGGCTCGGCGATCTCCTTTGCCCTGCTCGTCGTCCTGGTGGCGATCAGTGCGATCCAGTTCGTCCTGCTGCGCCAGCGGCCGGAGGAGGGTTGATGGAACGGCTCAATTATAATCTCGCGGCGAAGCCGGCGAGCGAGCGGCTCGGTTATCTCGCCTTCGTTCTGACGGCATGCGTCTTTGCCGTCTTCTTCGTGATGCCGATCGTCTGGTCCTTCGCCAATTCCTTCAAGCCCGCGGCCGCAGCACTTGCCGATCCGGCAGCGCTTTTCTCGAAAGCCTTCTCGCTCGAAAATTACCGCCGCCTCGAACATGTCGGCGCCGGCTGGTACGTCTATGCCGGCAATTCGGTGCTGATCGCTGCCGGAACGGTGATCCTGACGGTGCTCGTCTCGGTGCCGGCGGGATACGGCTTTTCGAAATTCCGCTTTCCCGGTCAGTCGCTGCTCTTCGTGCTGATCATGGCGACGATGATGATTCCGTTCCAGTCGATCCTGACGCCGCTTTTCCTGATCCTGAAAGTCTTCCGGCTGCAGAACAGCCTTCTCGGCCTGGTGCTGATCTATGTGACCTTCCAGCTTCCTTTTTCCGTTTTCATGATGCGCAACGCCTTCGACGCGGTGCCGAAGGCGCTGATCGAAGCGGCGCGGATAGACGGTGCTTCGCAGGCGACGATCCTGCGCCGGATCATGCTGCCGATCGCGCTTCCCGGTGTCGCCACCGTTGCGATGTTCGCCTTCCTGAATTCCTGGAACGAATTCCTCGCTGCCCTCATCTTTCTGTCCGATCAGAACAAGTTCACGCTGCCGATCATGCTGGTGAATGTTTCGTCGGGCATCTACGGCATCATCGACTGGGGCGCGCTGCAGGCCGGCATAGCCGTGACCATGGTCCCCTGCATCCTGCTTTTCCTTCTCTTGCAACGATATTACGTGCGCGGCCTGACGGCCGGCGCCGTGAAGTAACAGCGCTCGTCCCGCTCAGGAGTCCTCATGACCAGCTCACCTCGTTTTCAACCGGCACGCGCTGCGGGACGGCAGCGATACAGGCCTGCCGACCATACCGGTGTCGTATTCGATGGCGGTTTCTGGCAGAGCTGGACCGAGACGGTTCGCAACGTCACCATCCCGACGCAGCACAAGCGGCTGGAAGAGGAGGGCTTCCTCGAGGTGCTCGATTTTGACAAGCCGGCCGGGCCGTTGGTGCGCCCGATCCAGCCGAGCGGATTGTCGATGCAGCATTTCTTCGATTCCGATTTCGGCAAATGGATCGAGGCCGCAAGTTACACGCTGAAGGCTCACCCGAATGCTGTGCTCGAAACGAAGATCGACGCTATCGTCGAAAAGCTCGAAAAAGGGCAGATGGCGGATGGCTACCTCAACAGCTGGTTCATTCGCCGCGAGCCGGACAGGCGCTGGACCAATCTGCGCGATCTGCACGAGATGTATTCGATGGGCCACCTGCTGGAAGGTGCCGTCGCCTACCACGAGGCGACGGGAAAGCGTCGTTTCCTCGATGTGATGATCCGCGCCGTCGACCATATCATCGCCACCTTCGGCGCGGATCCCGGAAAGCTCAGGGGTTACGATGCCCATGAGGAAATCGAGCTGGCGCTGGTCAAGCTCTATCGCGTGACGCGCGATCCGCGGCATCTGAAGCTTGCGACCTATTTCGTCGACGAACGTGGCCGGATGCCCTCATATTACGACGAGGAGGCTCGCAAGCGCGGCGAGAGCCCTGATGATTACGTCTATGAGACATATGCCTATAGCCAGGCCCATATGCCGGTGCGCGACCAGCACCAGGTCGTCGGACACGCGGTTCGCGCCATGTACCTGTTTTCTGCGATGGCGGATCTCTCCCATGAGAACGACGATCCGACATTGAAGGCGGCCTGCGACCGGCTTTTCGACAATCTGGTCAGCCGCCAGCTCTACGTGACCGGCGGCCTTGGCCCATCGGCATCCAATGAAGGGTTCACCCGGGAATTCGACCTGCCGAACGAGACAGCCTATGCCGAGACATGCGCAGCCGTCGCGCTCGGCTTCTGGAGCCATCGCATGGCGCAGGTCGATCTCGACAGCAAGTTCACCGACAGGCTGGAAACGGTACTCTACAACGGCGCGCTTTCCGGCATCTCGCGCGACGGCGAACATTATTTCTATGAGAACGTCCTTGAAAGCCACGGGCAGCACCGCCGGTGGAAATGGCATTACTGCCCCTGCTGCCCGACCAACATTGCCCGTTTCATCACGTCGCTCGGCCAATATTTCTATTCCACGGGTGATCATGAGCTCGCCATCCATCTCTACGGCACCAATTCCGCCGAACTGACAGTCGGCGACAACTTCGTGCGCCTGATCCAGGAGACGCAATATCCCTGGGATGGTGACATCAGCCTGCGGTTCGCCGTCGAGCGGCCAAGCCGGTTTCAGCTTCGTCTTCGCATCCCCGGATGGTGCAGGCAGGCGCAGGTCTCGGTCAATGGTGCTGCCGTCGATCTCGATCAATGCGTGACGAAGGGTTATGCAGCAATATCAAGGGAATGGCGCAATGGTGACGAGGTCCGCATCGGCTTCTCGATGCCGGTCGAGCGCATCTACGCGCATCCTGCCGTCTCCGAAGACGGCGGACGCGTCGCACTGCGGCGCGGGCCTGTCGTCTATTGCATCGAGGAGACCGACCTCGGCGGCGAGCCGCAGCGGCTCCGCCTGCCGGCATCTGAGGAAATTTCTGCCCGTTACGATGCCGCGCTTCTCGGCGGAGCGACCGTCCTCGAAGGCACTGCGCTCGAAGCCGATATAGCCGATTGRCAGAATGTGCTCTATCGCACCGCGCCTCCCTCGCTAAAGGAGCGGCCCTTCACGGCGATCCCCTATCACCTCTGGGCCAATCGCGAGCCCGGAGCGATGGCGATCTGGTTGCAGGAGGTCTAGGAGAAAACCATGGCACGGCTGGAACTCAAGAGCATCGTCAAATCCTATGGCATCTACGAGGCCGTGCGCGGCATCAGCCTTGACATCGAAGACAATGAATTCGTCGTTTTCGTGGGCCCGTCGGGATGCGGAAAATCGACAACATTGCGCATGATTGCGGGTCTCGAACACATTACCGGCGGTGATATCGTGATCGGCGACCAGGTCGTCAACCGGCTCGGCCCGGGCAAACGCGATATCGCCATGGTCTTTCAGAACTACGCGCTCTATCCGCACATGACGGTGCGGGAGAATATTTCGTTCTGCCTGGAGCAGCAGAAGCTCGCCAAGAGCGAGATCGACGCGCGTATCATCAGGGCGGCGGAAACCCTGCATATCAGCGAGCTGCTCGGCCGGCGCCCGGGCCAGCTTTCGGGCGGCCAGCGCCAGCGCGTCGCGATGGGGCGTGCGATCGTGCGGAACCCGAAAGTCTTTCTCTTCGACGAGCCGCTGTCTAACCTCGATGCCAAGCTTCGCGTGCAGATGCGCACGGAGATCAAGCGGCTGCACCAGCTGTTGCCGACGACGACCGTCTACGTCACACACGACCAGGTCGAGGCGATGACCATGGCGGATCGTGTCGTGGTGATGAATGGTGGCATCATCGAACAGGCGGGACCGCCGCAGGCGCTCTATCATCGGCCCGTCAGCCAGTTCGTCGCCGGCTTCATTGGCTCACCGTCGATGAATTTCCTGTCCGCGACGCTGCTATCAGGAGAGAAGGGTCTCGTCGTCAAACTGACTGACGGTAGCGAGCTTCCGGTGCCTGAGGCGCGCGCCGGCGACTATGCCAGCCATGTCGGCAAATCAGTCGTGTTCGGGATCAGGCCGGAATCGATCACCGACCGCCAGGCCCGTCCTGGTTATGCCGACATCGAAGCTAAGATTGATCTTGTGGAGCCACTCGGGCCGGAGACCATGGTCTATTTCGGCATCGGCGAGGCAAGTCTTTGCGCCTGCATCGATCCCGAGAGCGGGCCCAGGCCGATGTCGACTATGCCGCTCTCGTTCAACATGAACCAGATGCATCTGTTCGATCCGGCGACCGGCCGGTCGCTGGCGCTTGCCTGAACTGCAAACACGGAAAGGCCGGCAACCGCGGGGTCGCCGGCCTCGTTGATCAGGCAGCCTGGCGGATCTTCGAAGGACGCGTGGCAGCGGCCTTCTCGACCATGGCGGTGACTTCGGCGCGGCGGGCACCCGAAAGCGGCAGGCGCGGCAGGCGGACGCGCTCGGAGCCGCGGCCCATGATCTGCTCGGCAAGCTTGATCGACTGCACGAGATCGTGTTCGGCATCGAGGTGCAGAAGCGGCATGAACCAGCGATAGATCTTGCGGGCCTCTTCCCAGTCGCCGCGTTCGGCGGCGGCAACGAGCTGCACGGATTCCTCCGGGAAGGCGCTGGTCAAGCCCGAGACCCAGCCCTTGGCGCCGAGCATCAGGCCTTCAAGCGCTACGTCGTCGAGACCTGCGAAGATATCGAAACGATCGCCGAATTCATTGATGAGATCGGTGAAGCGGCGCGGATCCGGCGCACTTTCCTTGACCGCCTTGATGTTCGGCACGTCGGCAAGCACCTTCAGCACATCGGCGCCGATATTGACGCGGTACGCCGGCGGGTTGTTGTACAGCATGATCGGCAGCGAGGTCGCTTCGGCGACGGTGCGGAAATGTGCAATCAGCTCTTCGGGCTTCGGCACATAAACCATGGCCGGCAGCAGCATAAGTCCGTCGGCGCCGAGCTTTTCGGCGTCGCGAGCATAGGCGACGGCACGGCGCGTGTCGAATTCGGACACGCCCGTCACCACGGGAACGCGGCCGTTGACGACCTCGACGGCAGCTTTCAAGATCGTGCGCTTCTCCTCGGGGTCCAGCGAGTTGTTCTCGCCACATGTGCCCATGACGATCAGTCCATTGACGCCATCGTTTACAAGCGCGTCCTGGACGCGCTGGGTCGAGGGCAAATCAACGGAAAGATCTTCGTTGAACTGTGTCGTTACGGCGGGAAATACGCCCTTCCATCCTGTGGTCATTGATCGAGCCTCGTTGAAATTAGTTGCCTTATATACAAACTGTCGACAAGATTCAATGATGTGAGCTTACAAATTTGAGGCCCCCGAAGACCGACATTGCGGGAATCGGCCGAAACGAAATACAAGGCTCTAACGAAAGAGGGCGGACGAATGCGGAACGACGCGGAAAATGTGCGGGTGCGCGGCTCTGGCACGCAGAGCGTCTATGTGACGCTCAGKCGGGAAATCCTGTCGATGGCGCTGGAACCCGGCAGTCCGCTCGACGAGGTGCGCCTGTCGGAACGTTTCCGGATGTCGCGGACTCCCATTCGCGAGGCGCTGTTGCGACTCGCCGCCGACGGGCTCGTCACGACGCTCCCGAACAGGAACACGATCGTTGCGACAATCGATTTCGCAAGCCTGCCCACCTATTTCGAAGCGTTGACGCTGATGTACCGGGTGACGACCCGTGGCGCGGCGCAACGGCGAAACGGCGACATCATGAAGACCGTCCGCCGGCATCAGAAGGACTTCGCCGATGCCGTTGCCGCGCGCGATGCCTATGCGATGATCGAGGCGAACCGCGAATTTCACGTCGCGATTGCCGAACTTGCCGGCAATTCCTATTACACCGCCTTCTTCGCCAGGCTGCTCGACGAGGGCCGCCGCATCCTGCGCCTTTACTACTCGACATTCGACGACCGTCTGCCGCGCCAGTATGTCGACGAACACGAGGAGATCATCGCCGCGATCGAGGCCGGTGACGTCGAGCGGGCCGACCGCCTGGCGATCGCCCACGCCGGGCAGATCGTTCGCCAGATCCAGGAATATATCGCCCGCGACCTGGATCGGCCGGTGGCGATCAGCATGTCCTGATGCGACGAGAGCAATGAACCGTTCGAGCCTCAGGGGGCGAGGGGGCCGCTCTGCTCCCTGACCAAGGTCATCAGCCTGCGCAGGACAGCCGCCGATTGGCGGACACCGTCGTGCTCGAATTCGTTGGTCACCCATGCCTGCACGTTGGCGACGTGGCGCGCTGTTTCGAGCGAAAGCCCGGCATCGACATACATGTCGTCATGATAGATGACGGCGGCGACCGGCACCTCATTTACAGCGAGACGTGCCGGGGCATAGAGCGGCACGTAGCGCTCATGCGTGGCCAGCGCCTCGACACCCGCCCTGAAAGCCCTGAGCGAGCGAATTTCCTCGAACATCCAGGGATACATCATCTCCCCCGTCAACAGCAGCGGCCGCCGGTCGCCGGCAAAGGCCGGATGCTCGGCGCGGATGCGTTCGGCCGCCCAGGCACTCGGCGTCCCGGCCTGGCCATAGATGCTTTCCTGCAAAACGGCGAAGAGCGGATTGTCGTCATAGGAGGTCAGCGACATCACGGACGCGAGGAAGCGATCAGAGAGACGGTCTTCATTGGGACCGGAGAAAGCCTCGTCGACCAGCCAATGGATGTTCTCGTAACCCGGCGCCATGCCGAAATCGATGCCGATAGTCTGAAAGCGGCGAACGGATAGGCGATCGCCATCGGGCAGCCGCACCTCGTTGGCCTCGATATAGTCGGCGATCCGGCTGATGCGCTCGGCATCCCCGGGGTAGCGGCGGTAATAGGCGGCGTTCTTTTCGGCGACGCGCGGGTAGGTGCGCCGATAGACATCATCGGCCGTCGCCCCAAGGCCGGCAAGGCCGCCGGTGACATAACAGGCGGAAAGTCCCTCCGGCGCCTTCGAGAGATAGGTAAGCGTCAGGAAGCCGCCATAGCTCTGGCCGAGCGTCTGCCAGCGTCCGCCGCCGAAGACGGTTTTCCTCAGATGTTCGCAATCGGCAACGATGCTGTCGGCACGAAAGAGGGTGAGATAGTCGGCTGCGGCCCTGCCGTCGGCAAAGTGCTCCATCGTCGCACTTTCGATCCGGCTGCTGCGCCCGGTGCCGCGCTGGTCGATCAGTATAACGCGGTGCGTCTTCAGGGCTTCGGCAAGCCATGGCGGCCCGCCATTGCTCGGCCGCGGCGATTTTCCGCCAGGGCCGCCTTGCAGGAAAGCCAGCAACGGCAATGTTTCGCGACGGCGGGCGGGATCGCATACTTCGCGTGCGAAAACCCGGATCGTCTCCCCCTCCGGCTTCGACCAATCCAGGGGAACGTCGACCATGTGATCGCGTATCAGCATGCCCGGTATGGTGTATTCGACCGCCATCGCCATCTCCTCATTTTTCATGTCGACATATTGCCTACAGCGGCATTAGTGTCGGTTCAAGATCCCCGCTGCAAGGCGAGGGCTTCATCGATCTGGAAGCGCAGGAAAAGCAGGAAGACAACATGTCATGGCAGCATACGGTACCCCGCATAACTGAGGACGAACGGCAGAACCGCCTCGCCAGGCTTCGCAAAATGATCGAAGCCGGAGGCTTGGCTGCCGTGCTTCTTGGACCGACCGAAAGCCTGCGTTACTTCACGGGGCTGGTCTGGCATCCGAGCGAGAGGTTCCTCGGCGCGCTCGTCACGCAAGCGACCATTTCCTACATCGTGCCGGGGTTCGAGCGCAGCCGTGTCGAAACGCTGCCGCATCTGCCGGGGGAAATCCTGGTCTGGGAAGAGGAGGAGAGCAGTGCCGCTCTCATCGCC
>NZ_JBFUAY010000144.1:2500-12003 GCF_056406015.1 Rhizobium sp. P1_E1
AGATTGATCTGGAGGCTTCCAGGTGTTGTGGGTTTTGCCCATGATGTCCGAGCCCAGTTCCTGTGAAACCATGGATGGCCTAGCCGGCCGGATGTGGTGGAGGAATTGGAGGTAGGTAGGAAGCTTGTCGCTCTGGATCGTCAGCGTAAACCGCGTAGCGGTTTATCGCGTGTTGTTCGTTGCCTTTGGGCAGCGTCTGACGGACGATCGGATTACCGTTGCCTGACCGCGCGGTATCGGATCCAATCTCGAGAAGCTGGTCTTAAGACAGGCTGCAAGCGAGCTGCTCGGCGTAGCTCCAATAAAGCAGACCTGTCGAACACGTTAATGGCATTGTTAGAAAGCGTGATTGTAAAAGGTAATCACGCATGTTTGGCCCGACTGCACGGCAATCGCAAGGTTGTCCGGATGGTCGGATTTGGCACCCCGCGAGGCGAAAGCGAAGCGGACAAGGTCTGCCAAATCAAACAAAGACGATGAGCATTGGCAATGAGAACGATTAAGTGTCGTAAGGGCATTTGGTGGATGCCTTGGCATGCACAGGCGATGAAGGACGTGATACGCTGCGAAAAGCCGTGGGGAGCTGCGAATGAGCTTTGATCCATGGATCTCCGAATGGGGCAACCCACCTTAAATGCTTGGAAAATCATTCTGGTTGTCTGGCCTTTGGCCCGGCAACCCGAGTGGTTTCCAAGCATTGTGATAAGGTATCTACACCTGAATACATAGGGTGTAAGAAGCGAACGCAGGGAACTGAAACATCTAAGTACCTGCAGGAAAGGACATCAACCGAGACTCCGCAAGTAGTGGCGAGCGAACGCGGACCAGGCCAGTGGCAATTGTGATTAAAGTGGAACGCTCTGGAAAGTGCGGCCGTAGTGGGTGACAGCCCCGTACGCGTAGATATCATGATTGTCCTAGAGTAGGGCGGGACACGAGAAATCCTGTCTGAACATGGGGAGACCACTCTCCAAGCCTAAGTACTCGTGCATGACCGATAGCGAACAAGTACCGTGAGGGAAAGGTGAAAAGCACCCCGACAAGGGGAGTGAAATAGAACCTGAAACCGGATGCCTACAAACAGTCGGAGCCCGCAAGGGTGACGGCGTACCTTTTGTATAATGGGTCAACGACTTAGTGTAACAAGCAAGCTTAAGCCGGTAGGTGTAGGCGAAGCGAAAGCGAGTCTGAATAGGGCGATTTAGTTTGTTGCATTAGACCCGAAACCGAGTGATCTAGCCATGAGCAGGTTGAAGGTTGGGTAACACCAACTGGAGGACCGAACCCGCATCTGTTGCAATAGATTGGGATGACTTGTGGCTAGGGGTGAAAGGCCAATCAAACTCGGAAATAGCTGGTTCTCCGCGAAATCTATTTAGGTAGAGCGTCGAGCGAATACCCCCGGGGGTAGAGCACTGGATGGGCTATGGGGACTCACCGTCTTACTGATCCTAACCAAACTCCGAATACCGGGGAGTACTACTCGGCAGACACACGGCGGGTGCTAACGTCCGTCGTGAAAAGGGCAACAACCCTAACCTCCAGCTAAGGTCCCCAAGTCATGGCTAAGTGGGAAAGGATGTGAGGATCCCAAAACAACCAGGATGTTGGCTTAGAAGCAGCCATCATTTAAAGAAAGCGTAACAGCTCACTGGTCTAAATAAGGGTCTTTGCGCCGAAAATGTAACGGGGCTGAAGCCATGCACCGAAGCTGAGGATTTGCGAGCAATCGCAAGTGGTAGCGGAGCGTTCCGTAAGCTGATGAAGGGAGACCCGTGAGGGCTCCTGGAGGTATCGGAAGTGCGAATGTTGACATGAGTAACGATAAAGAGGGTGAGAGACCCTCTCGCCGAAAGACCAAGGGTTCCTGCTTAAAGTTAATCTGAGCAGGGTTAGCCGGCCCCTAAGGCGAGGCAGAAATGCGTAGTCGATGGGAACCACGTTAATATTCGTGGGCCTGGTGGTAGTGACGGATTGCACAAGTTGTTCATTCTAATTGGATTGGATGGGCAGCGGAGCGGTTCCAGGAAATAGCTCCACCGTATAGACCGTACCCGAAACCGACACAGGTGGTCAGGTAGAGTATACCAAGGCGCTTGAGAGAACTATGTTGAAGGAACTCGGCAAATTGCACGCGTAACTTCGGAAGAAGCGTGACCCCATGCTAGGCAACTATTATGGGGTGGCACAGACCAGGGGGTAGCGACTGTTTATCAAAAACACAGGGCTCTGCGAAGTCGCAAGACGACGTATAGGGTCTGACGCCTGCCCGGTGCTGGAAGGTTAAGAGGAGAGGTGCAAGCTTTGAATCGAAGCCCCAGTAAACGGCGGCCGTAACTATAACGGTCCTAAGGTAGCGAAATTCCTTGTCGGGTAAGTTCCGACCTGCACGAATGGCGTAACGACTTCCCCGCTGTCTCCAACATAGACTCAGTGAAATTGAATTCCCCGTGAAGATGCGGGGTTCCTGCGGTCAGACGGAAAGACCCCGTGCACCTTTACTATAGCTTTACACTGGCATTCGTGTCGGCATGTGTAGGATAGGTGGTAGGCTTTGAAGCGGGGACGCCAGTTTCCGTGGAGCCATCCTTGAAATACCACCCTTATCGTCATGGATGTCTAACCGCGGCCCGTTATCCGGGTCCGGGACAGTGTATGGTGGGTAGTTTGACTGGGGCGGTCGCCTCCGAAAGAGTAACGGAGGCGCGCGATGGTGGGCTCAGACCGGTCGGAAATCGGTCGTCGAGTGCAATGGCATAAGCCCGCCTGACTGCGAGACTGACAAGTCGAGCAGAGACGAAAGTCGGTCATAGTGATCCGGTGGTCCCGCGTGGAAGGGCCATCGCTCAACGGATAAAAGGTACGCCGGGGATAACAGGCTGATGACCCCCAAGAGTCCATATCGACGGGGTTGTTTGGCACCTCGATGTCGGCTCATCGCATCCTGGGGCTGGAGCAGGTCCCAAGGGTTTGGCTGTTCGCCAATTAAAGCGGTACGTGAGCTGGGTTCAGAACGTCGTGAGACAGTTCGGTCCCTATCTGCCGTGGGTGTAGGAATATTGACAGGATCTGTCCCTAG
Organism: Rhizobium sp. P1_E1; assembly: GCF_056406015.1. NCBI lineage: Bacteria > Pseudomonadati > Pseudomonadota > Alphaproteobacteria > Hyphomicrobiales > Rhizobiaceae > Rhizobium > Rhizobium sp. P1_E1. The sequence goes on from NZ_JBFUAY010000144.1 coordinate 5,580, forward strand.
TACGAGAGGACCGGGATGGACATATCTCTGGTGGACCTGTTGTCCTGCCAAGGGCATAGCAGGGTAGCTATATATGGACGGGATAACCGCTGAAGGCATCTAAGCGGGAAACCCACCTGAAAACGAGTATTCCCTATCAGAGCCGTGGAAGACGACCACGTTGATAGGCCGGGTGTGGAAGTGCGGCAACGCATGAAGCTTACCGGTACTAATAGCTCGATCGGCTTGATCGTTCTCATTGACTATGCTCATCTCAAGGCGACCGCAAAGCGGTCGTCCGGATCGATGATGCAAGACCTTTGTCCTGACGCGCCAATGGCGCTGCGGACGGCCCGCGCTACCAAGCGCGACGGCCTCTGGCCTGTATGGGTGCCACAAGCATCCGCAGTCAGAAGAGGTTCCAAAGACGTGTTCAAAAAAAGAAAACAGGCTAATGCCTGCCAGCTTCTCAAAACATATAGTTGCGCTTTGCCGACCTGGTGGTTATGGCGGGGTGGCTGCACCCGTTCCCTTTCCGAACACGGCCGTGAAACGCCCCTGCGCCCATGGTACTTCGTCTTAAGACGCGGGAGAGTAGGTCGCTGCCAGGTCTGCAAAGCGCAACTAATCAATCTTCTCATCACTAAACAAACGGCCCAAAGCCGAAACAAAAGGGCCGCTCACAAAGCGGCCTTTCGTGTTATAATACACCAGCAAATCCCAGCGATTTGCGCATGGCGCGGGGTGGAGCAGCCCGTTCGGCCTGAAATCGATCCACYSGATCGATTCCTTCACGGCCTCACCTCGTCAGGCTACGCCTGACAGCGCTCCCGGGCTCAAACAGCTCGGAATACAWTAACGCGGGGTGGAGCAGCCCGGTAGCTCGTCAGGCTCATAACCTGAAGGCCGCAGGTTCAAATCCTGCCCCCGCAACCAGATACACAAAGGCCCGCCTCGTGCGGGCTTTTGTGTATCTSGTAACGGGTCGAGGATTTAACGCCTCCTCAGGGGCCCGCCAAGAAGGCGAAGCCGACGCAGCGGGACAGAAACTTCAAATCCTGCCCCCGCAACCAATCCTTTCCTTCCAAAAATCAAAACGCTCCTCGTGGAGCAGCCCGCTCGGCGGGCAATCGATTCACTGGATCGATTGCTTATCCGCCTCGCCTCGGCAGGCTCATAACCTGAAGGGTCCGAAGGACGGTTCAAATCCTGCCCCCGCAACCAAATCCCAAATATACGAACATTGACACACAAATGCCCGCCACTCCGGCGGGCTTTTTTGCGTCTAGTCTACGGTACATCTAGGACCCGCTTCGGGACAATCTAACAAATCCGGTCACTCACTCAAAACTCAAGACCAGCGTGCTCTCAAGGGCCTGCTTCTTCTACTCGCCCTGTCGCAAGTTGCGAAGTCTGTCGAAGAGGACGGCGAGCACGATTGCCCCACCGATAAAGCATCCTTGCCAGAATGCGTTGATGCCGAGCAGGCCAAGACTGTTGCGGATGACCTCGATAAGTGCGGCGCCGACCAGGGCTCCAAAGGCGGTGCCGACACCGCCAGCCAGATTGGCGCCGCCGATAACCGCGGCGGCAATGACCTGAAGTTCCATTCCGGCGCCGATGTTTGTGGTGACGGCGCCGAGCCAGCCGGTTTGAATGATGCCGGCAACCCCCGCGGACAGGGCAGAAATCATATAGACGATGACCTTGATCCTCGGCACGGGAACGCCCGTCAGTGTCGCGGCGTGCTCATTGCCGCCGATGGCAAAGACATAGCGGCCGAACTTGGTCCAGCGCAGCACGAAACCGGTGATGAGTGCCAGCACGACCATGTAAAGCACTGGATTGGCGATGCCGAAAACCCAGGCGCCGCCACCCAGCGCCAGTAGCTTGTCGTGATCAGGTCCGAACTGGAAAACGACAGTGTTGTTGGACGCAACCATCGCAAGGCTGCGCGCAATCGACAACATGCCGAGCGTGACCACGAAAGGTGGGAAGCCGAGATAGGCAATCAATGCACCGTTGAAAGCTCCGACCAAAAGAGCAGTACCGATTGAGGCGGCGATGCCGACTTCAATGCTGTATCCCGCATGCATGACGACCGCCAGCACCATGCTGCACAGGCAAAGCACGGAGCCAACGGACAAATCGATGCCGCCGGTGATGATGACCAGCGTCATGCCTAGCGCGATAATGGCGACGAAAGTGACGTTGCGGGTGATGTTGTAGATGTTCTTCGCCGTTGCAAAGGAGTCCGTCGCCATCGACAGAAAAATGCAGGCGAGAATGACGGCAATCAGCACCCAGAATGTCTGGCCGCCCATGATCGTCGCAAGCCAGCTCCGTTGCTTCTGTCCGATCGTCTGGTCAAGTGTAATCGCCATCGTCGACCTTCTTCCTTCCTGTTGCAACGGATAGCATCGATCACACCTGTTCGATGGCGCCGGTGATCAGTCCCGTCACTTCCTCCGGCGAACTTGCCGCAATCTGCTTGTCGGCTACTTTTCTGCCTCGCCGCATCACGATCACGCGGTCGGCGACCGAAAAGACGTCGGGCATGCGGTGGCTGATCAGGACAACTACAATACCCCGGTCCCGCAATTGGCGGATCAGATTCAGAACCTCAGCCACCTGGCGCACGGAAATGGCTGCTGTCGGCTCGTCCATCAATACGATTTTCGCTTCAGACAGCATCGTGCGGCCGATCGCTACCGCTTGCCGCTGGCCACCGGACATTTGCTTGACGAGATCGCGGGCCCGCGTCTCGGATTTGAGCTCGCGAAATATCTCGCTGGCGCGCTTGTACATGCTCTTGTGGTCGAGGATGCGAAGAGGCCATACCCCGCGGCGCAATTCTCGGCCAAGGAACACGTTGGCTGCCGCCRTCAGATTGTTGCAGAGCGCCAAGTCTTGATGAACGATCTCAATGCCATGCTGGCGCGCTTCCTTCGGCTGATGAAGCACGAGATCGGCGCCGTCGAGCCGCATGGTTCCATGGCTCGGTCGAAAGTTGCCGGCAATCATCTTCACCAGTGTGGACTTGCCAGCCCCGTTGTCGCCCATGAGGCCGACAACCTGCCCCGCTTCGAGCGAAAACGAAACATCGTTGACTGCCTGGATGGCACCGAAATGTTTGGAAATATTGCTGAGCTCAAGAACCGCCACTAGCCTCCGCGCCTCCCAAAACCTGCGGGCTATCCATCGCTCCCAACCCTGCTTCTCTTCGACGCAAGGCTCCGGCGCGTTCGCCTTTCCAATATCCTCCCAGGAAAAACGATTGGGAGCATTTACGCAAAACCCTGCGACAGCGTCAACTGATTGTCCGGGCCATTGACCTTATTGTCGCAAAAATCTGTTTTGTCAGACAAATATCATTTGACGAGAGTGGCGCCCGGATATTAGCTATCAATGGGGGAGAAAGAGCATGCTAATCCTTGTTACCGGTGCGACGGGCAAGGTCGGGCGGCGCTTCATTGCTGGGCTGCTTGACGATCCGAGATTTTCCAAAGCCCGTGTTCGTGCGCTTTGTCATAATCGTTTGTACGAGGCGACCGACCGTGTCGACGTCATCCAGGGCTCGATCGCCGATCGCGATGTCGTGGCAGCGGCGTTGGATGCGGTTACCCATGTCGTGCATCTCGCCACATGCAAGGAAACGCCTGAAGACATCATGGATGTCACGGTCAAAGGTCTCTTTTGGCTGCTCGAGGAGTTCCGTACGAGCGTCACGGCACGCCAGTTCATCCTGATCGGCGGTGATGCGGGGGTGGGACATTTCCACCATCGCCACGACGGCCCGATCACCGAGAACGCCCGCCATTGTGCCTATCCGGGAAGCTATGCGCTCTCCAAAGTCTTGGAAGAGGTCATGCTGGAGCAGTTTGGCATTCAGTACGGCCTCAATGGGTGTTGTCTGCGCGCGCCCTGGATCATGGAGAAGGACGATTTCAAGTATTCGCTTTCTTTTGGAGACGACGTCTTTGGCGGCCCAGACTGGAAGACGCTCGTTCCGGAGGACGCGGCGCGGCGTTATGCAGCGATGGGTACGGTGCCGCTGCTGCTCGATGCCGACGGGCGTCCGCTGAAACGCAATTTCGTGCATGTCGACGACCTCGTCTCGGCAATACTGGCAGCGATCGATAACCCCCGGGCAGAGCGGCAACTCTTCAATATCTGCATGGATCGACCAGTCGACTATGCTGAAGTCGCCGCCTATCTCCTGCGCACGCGCAATCTCGGCTCCATCGACATACCAAGCCGCTTCCATTCCAATTGGATGGACAACAGCAAAGCGAAATACCGGCTGGATTGGCGGCCAAACTACGATCTCGAAATGCTTATCGACTCAGCCTGGCAATACGAGCGTTCGAAGGAGGAGCCTCGCATCGTCTGGTATCCGGGTTGATTTCGTGTGGCGGGCACGCGGTGTCCGTCTGTTTCAAGGGAGGAAACTATGAGGAAGGCATTACTACTTACAGCCGCAGTCTTAGCACTCACCGCCGGGCAGGCCTTGGCCAAGAAGCAACTCGTCATCGTCGTCAAGGGCCTCGACAATCCGTTCTTCGAAGCAATCAATCAAGGTTGCCAGAAATGGAACAAAGAGAACCCCACGGCGGAATACGAGTGCTTCTACACCGGCCCGGCATCGACATCCGATGAAGCCGGCGAAGCGCAGATCGTTCAGGATATGTTGGGCAAGGCAGACACGGCTGCAATCGCAATATCGCCGTCAAATGCGAAGCTCATCGCCCAAACCCTCAAGACCGCCAATCCAACGGTTCCGGTGATGACGCTCGATGCCGATCTTGCCGCCGAGGATGCAGCCTTGCGCAAGACCTATCTTGGCACCGACAATTATCTGATGGGCGCCCGCATCGGGGAGTACATCAAGAAGGCCAAGCCGAAGGGCGGTAAGATCTGCACGATCGAAGGCAATCCGGGAGCAGACAATATTCTACGCCGCGCACAAGGGATGCGCGACACGCTCACTGGCCAGAAGGGCTTGACCGCGCTGAAAGGCGAGGGTGGTTGGACCGAGGTTGCCGGCTGCCCGGTGTTCACCAATGACAACGGTGCCGCGGGTGTTCAGGCAATGACCGATATTCTCGCGGCCAATCCCGACTTGGACGCATTCGGTATTATGGGTGGCTGGCCATTGTTCGGTGCGCCGCAACCATATCGCGACCTGTTCAAACCGATGGCCGAGAAGATCGCTAGCAATGATTTCGTCATTGGTGCGGCCGACACGATCGGCGACGAGGTTGCCATTGCGAAGGAAGGTCTGGTGACTGCGCTCGTCGGCCAGCGGCCATTCGAGATGGGCTACAAGGCACCTTCGGTGATGATGGATCTGATTGCCGGCAAGCCGGTCGAAGATCCAGTCTTCACCGGGCTCGATGAGTGCACGAAGGATACAGTCGATACCTGCATTCAAAAGTAGGTTCAAAATTTGGCGGCACTCGGTTCACGGGTGCCGCCGACTGTCCGCACGAGACGGATCGAAAGATCCGCAGGCTTGACGTGCCTTGGATTCCGCGCTTTTTGCGCAGGGTCAATCGCAGGCGACTTCCTCGTTATTACGATTGTTTTGATCATACGTGCAGACAGTCGAAAGAATGCTGAGGCAGTAGAAATAAATGCCTGACAAGAAATCGGGAAAGCCGACGGCTCCGGTCGAGGTGGCGGCGGTTGACCGCTCGGCCACCACAAGGCGCCCAAATGCTCCCCGCATGACTGGGGCGAGTGTGCATGTGTCCTTAGCGGGCGAGATCGGTCTGCGAATCGTGCGTGGCGATTATCCGCCGGGCACGATTCTGCCAAATGAAGCAAAATGGTCGGAAGTCTTTGACGTCAGCCGATCGGCGGTTCGCGAAGCTATCAAGATGTTGATGGCAAAGGGCCTGCTTTCCTCTCGTCCGAAAATCGGCAGCTGGGTGGAGCCCAAGGAACGTTGGAACCTGCTGGATAGAGATGTCTTGGGCTGGTATGCCGCATCTCCCGATCGGGAATCCTTTCTGAGGGCCGTGCAAGAACTCAGGCATATGATCGAACCGGAAGCGACTGCGCTTGCTGCGGAACGCCGAACCGAAGAGCAGATGAATGCGATCAGCCAGGCCCTGCATGACATGGATCGGGCGACATCGCTCCAGCAGCGAACGGAATCCGATGCGCGATTTCACATCGCGATCCTGCGCGCCTCCGGAAATGATCTGCTGGTGCCGCTCGGCGTATTGATCGAATCGGCGCTGAACCACCTCTTCGCCCATGTCACGCGGGAGGAAGACAACTTGCGATATGCGCTGAAGCTTCATGAAAATATTGAGAAAAGCATCCGATTGCAGCGGCCGAACATGGCGCGCAACGCAGTCCGCAAGGTGCTGGCAAATACCGATCAAATCATAGCACGGTGGTCGCGATAGAAGTCTGCATCCAGCCCGGCTCAGGC
>NZ_JBFUAY010000145.1:0-11746 GCF_056406015.1 Rhizobium sp. P1_E1
GCGCACCGCAGCCGGGACACGGCGCGCGGTAGGCGCGTTGCTGGGTGACGTCAGTCACAGCAGATGAAGCTCAGTGCCGGACAGAAGGCACGCGCAGCGAAGGGCCGCCCCGAGCAAGCGACGGCCCCCTCGGGGGGCAGCGCAGTACACGAAGTGACAAGCGTGGGGGCCACATACTTAAACTAACTTTTTGAGCAACTCGGCCTTCTTGGCGTCGAACTCTTCCTGCGTGAGGATTCCCTTGGCCTTGAGTTCCCCCAGCTTCTCGAGCGTTGCCATGACATCGTCTGGCTTGACCGCCGCGGCGGCGGCAGCCGAAGCCGCCTGGGCTGCGCCGCCCTGCAGGCCCTGCTGCAGGTTTTGCGCCAGCACCTGGCCCAGCGCCACACCRGCACCCAGGCCCATGGCGTCGCCGGCAATGCCGCCGCCCGACCCGGCACCCTCGGCGAACTTGGGAATGGCCTGCGCCGTCTGGTACTGCATGAACTTGCCCATGTCGTTGCCGACCATGCCCATGCCGATTTTCTGGTCGAGGATTTTTTGCAGCTCTTCGGGCAGCGAGAGGTTCTGCACCGTCATGCCCTCGAGCTTCAGGCCGATCTTGGCAAATTCGGGCACGAGCTGCGCCGCCAGCGCCTGTGCAAACACGAGCTGGTTCGCGGCCAGATCGAGGAAGGCAATGTCGCTGGCTGCAATGGCGGCGGAAATGTTCTGCAGCACCAGGCCGCGCAGCTGTCCGTCAAGGTCGGCCGTGGTGTAGCGGTCGCGCGTGCCTGAAATTTCGGTGTGGAAAAGCTTGGGGTCGGCAACACGGAAGTTGTAGTTGCCGAAGGCGCGCAGCCGGACAGCACCGAAGTCCTTGTCGCGAATGGTGATGGGCTGGGGCGTACCCCACTTCTGGTCGATCTGCTGGCGGGTGCTGAAGAAGTAGACGTCGCTCTTGAAGGGAGACTCGAACAGCTTGTCCCAGTTCTTGAGGTAGGTCAGCACCGGAATGGTCTGCGTCGTCAGCTTGTACATGCCGGGACCGAACACGTCGGCGATCTTGCCCTCGTTGACGAAGACCGCCATTTGCGATTCGCGCACAGTGAGCGAGGCGCCGTACTGGATTTCCATGTCGGCCATCGGAAAACGCCAGGCCAGTGTGCCGTCGTCGTCCTCGGTCCACTGGATGATGTCGATGAACTGTTTCTTGATGAAGTCCATTAAGGCCATAGCGCGCTCCCTTGAGTGGTTGTCGGCCACATGATACCCGCCGATAACGACTTTTTTACGTTATTTACTGGCCCTGACCGCCTCCAGTGCAGTTCAGGCCGCGGCCCTGCTCCGCGCAGTCCTGCGGGACCAACCCGGCACTGCGCGGATCAGGGAACCCTGCCAGGCGGAAAGTCGGCCCATCGGCCGCAACGCCGCCTTCATCCTTGATGCCGAAGGCGCGCAGGGACTGCTGACGGCGCTCATCGCCTTCCAGGACTGGCAGCGCCGTACCGTTCACAATACGCGCGTCACCGGTACGCTCCGCGGTACTGGCCGGGGCAGGCGTGATATTGGCTGTCGTGACGGCCGCCGTATTCTGCAAGGTGTAGTTGCCCGCGTCGGCGCCTGACAGGGTGATACCGGTAATGCTGACGGGCTTGCCGTTGCCGACGGCGGGTGTGTCGAAGTTGCCGGTCGCGGCGCCCACCGTCAGCACGTCCGCGCCTATGCGGCCGGCAAAGGCCGCGCCGCCGGTCGCCAGCGTGGCTGATGTGGTGCCGTCCTGCACCTTGTTCGCGGCGGTGATGCCGCTGACATTCGCAATCGAAGCCGGCGTGATGCTGGCCGTGGTGGCGGCCGTGCTGTTGACGCTGTAGTTGACCGCATCGGTGCCGGTGATGGCAATGCCGCCGACGTTGACGGTTTTACCCACGCCTGCATTCTTGTCGGCAAAGCTTGCCGACGTGTTGCTGGCCGCGAGTACATCGCCGGCAACCCGGTTGTCGGCCAGTGTCACGGTTGCGGCAGTGCCGCCGTCGTACACCTTGTTTTGGGCCGCGGCGCCCACGGTGAGCGCGCGCTGGGTGATGTTTGCCGTGGTCGCCGTCGTCGTGTTGAACGTGTAATTGCCAGCATCGGTGCCGGTGATGCCGATGCCGCTGACGCTGACGGCCTTGCCGGTGCCCACGTTCTTGTCGCCAAAGCTGGCCGCCGTGTTGCTGGTGGTGAGCACGTCACCGGCGACGCGGTTATCCGCCATGGTAACGCCGGCTGCCATGTTGCCGTCGTAAACCTTGTTGGTTCCCGTGGCGCTGACCGTGAGAGCGCGCTGCGTGATGTCGGCCGTGGTGGCAGCCGTGGTGTTGGCCGTGTAGTTCCCGGCGTCAGTGCCGGTGAGAGCGATTCCGGTGACGTTGACCGTCTTGCCGATACCCGCGTTCTTGTCGGTGAAATTCGCGGCCGTATTGCTGGCGGTCAGCACATCACCCGCGATGCGGTTGTCGGAAAGCGTCACGGTGGCAACGGTTCCGCCGTCATACACACGGTTCTGGCCGGTGGCGCCGACCGTGAGCGCGCGCTGTGTGACGTTGGCCGTGGTGGCTGCCGTGGTGTTGGCGCTGTAGTTGCCCGCATCGGCGCCGGTGAGGGCAATGCCGCTGACGTTCACGGTCTTGCCGGTGCCGACGTTCTTGTCGATAAAGCTCGCGGCGGTATTCGTGGCGGTCAATACGTCGCCGCTGAGGCGGTTGTCGGTGAGCGTGACGGTGGCTGCGACGCCGCCGTCATAGACACGGTTCTGGCCGGTGGCGCTGACCGTCAACGCGCGCGGCGTGATGGTCAGCGCGCCATTGGTCAAGGCCAGGGTGTAGTTTTCGCTGTTGGTACCTACACCGGCAGTGATAGCCACCGGTCCGGCCGCCACGGCTGTCCGGTCAACGGCTGTGGTGGTGTAGTTCACGCCCAGGCCGGCGATCGTGTCACCGTCGATCAGCCCGCTTACCACGCCCGTCAGCAGCGGGTTGGTGTCGCCATACACCTTGGTCTTGTTGTCGGCCGTAACCGTCAAGGTCGGCGCGACGCGGKAGAGGAAAGTATTTGCGCTGCCGGCCGGTACATAGCTGGCGTCGCTGTTGTAGCGCTTGCTGTAGCCGGCAACGCCCTCAAGCGTGGTGCCGGGGTCGCCGCTGTAGACCAGGTAGCGGCCGGATGCGGCCACGATGCCGCCCGCGCCCACATTGTTGACGAGCTGGCCGCCGGTGCTGACGCCGGCCGCGTTGGCGCTGCCGGCCTTGAGGACCACGGCATCGCCGGTGGCGGAAGAATTCACGGCATTGTTCAACGTGAGATTTGACGCCGCGCCGGTGGTTTCAATTTTGACCGCGCCTGTGGCGGTTACGCCTGCTGTCGCGCCGACCGTGCCCACAACCATTGCGCCGGCCTGCCTGTAGTCGACGCTGCCGGTGCTGGCGGCGAGCGTGGTGACGGCATTGCCCGCGTTTGCCAGGGTGTAGGCGCCGGCGGCGCCCGTCAGCGCAAGTCCCGAGGCCGCGATGGCGCCAGACTGGCTGACAGCACCGCCTGCAGACAGGGTGACGTTGCCGGTGGTCGCAATGGCTGCCACGTCGAATCCGGCCGCGCTGCTGTACTGGATGGCCCCCGCCGCATTGGCCGTGTCTGCGGCATTGCGGGCCTGCAGGTTGATGGCGGTGTTGGTGTTGCCGCTGTTGTTGAGCGTGATGCCACCGCCGGCGTTGACCAGCGTTTTGACCTGCAGCGTGCCGGCCGTGATGTTGCCGGTACCTGCAGTCTGGGTGACCGCGCCCAGTGCTGTCAGGTTCAGTGTGCCGCTGCCGACGTTTGAGGCCGTGCTGCCCACACCCAGGTTGACGGCGCCCGTGCTGCGCACGAAGGCGTTGGCATTACCGGTGGTGTTGACACTCAGGTTGCCGGCCGCCACGTCGATGCCGTTGCTGGCGTCGGTGCCGATCTGGCCGTTGGCATTGAGGGTGAGGTTCTGCGCGGTGATGGTTTGCACACCCACATCGGTGATGGAGCCGGCATTGAGCGTCAGGGTCTTGCCGGCCAGGCCGACCGCGCCGCCTATGGTCATGGCGCCAGTGCTGGCCGTATCGCCGATGATGATGGGGCCGGTGGCACCCGTGGCGAAGGCGCTGACTTCCGCGGCCGTGAGGTCAAAGCCCGAAGCGCCCGACAGTGACATGGTGCGGCTCGCGGTTTTCGCCTTGAGCGTCAACGCGCCACTGGTCGCCAGCGCGTTGTTGCCGGTGTTCGCGGCGATGGCGACCGTGTCGGCCGTGATCGTGATGGGCCCGCTGCCGGCAACCACGTCGACGTTGTTCTGCGTGTACGCGCCGGTGCCGGTGTCTATGGCGACAGCGTTGTTGACGGTGCTGATGTTGCCAGCCACCGTTGTGCTGTTGTTGCCGTTATTCAGTGTGAAGCCGCCCGCCGCCGTGATGGCATTGAGGGTGGCGATGTTGTTGGCCTGGGTGCCAAGGTTCAACGAGCCTGCGCCCGTGCCGGCCACTGCCAGCGAGGCCGTCGTCACAGCGCCCGACTGCGTAATGTTGCCGCCGGATTGCAGCGTCAATGCCCCTGTGGTGTTGACAGCGGCCACGTCGAAGCCGGTGGCGTCGCGATAGCTGACTGCCCCATTGGCATTGGCTGTGTCGGTGGCATTGCGGGCACGCAGATCGACCGTGGCGACCTCGTTGGCGGCATTGTTCAATGTGATGTTCGCCGTGCCTGCGGACAGCGTTTTGGCCACCAGCGTGGGCGCGGTGATGGCACCCGTCTGGGTGATGGTCGCGCCGGCCACCACTGTCAGGCTGCTATTGGCAACGGAGGTGCCCAGCACCACGGCATTGGCATCGCGCAGCGAGACGTTGTTGCCGCTGGTGATGGCCACGCTGGAGAAATTGTTGGCGGCATTGGCCAGCGTGATGTCGTTGGCCGCGCCGGCGGCCAGCGTGGTGGCGCCGGTGACCGTCACCGCGCCGGTCTGTGTGATGGCGCCGGCCGTATTCAGCGCCAGAGAGCCCGACACCACTGAGGTCCCCATCACCAGCGCATTGCTATCGGTGATGCTGACGTTATTGCCCGTGGTAACAGCCACCGCCCCCGTGAAATCGTTGCCGGCGTTGGTCAGCGTGATGTTGTTGCCGGCGCCGGCCGCCAGGGTCGCAGTGGTTGCCTTGATGGCGCTGGTTTGCGTGAGCGCGCTTCCGGCCGTCAGGGCCAACGCACTGACGTTGAGCGCGCCATTGAGGCTGATGTCGCCGGTGTCGGCGCCGGCGGTAGTGGCCGTCAGGGAAGTGGCGCCTGTGACGCCCACCGAAGCACCGCCCATGGCGCCCACGGCGATGTCGTTGGCGGTTACGGTCAGCGCCGACAGGGCCAGGCTGGCGCCCGTGGCGCCGGCAATGCTCACGTCGCCGTTGCCTGCCTGCAGGATCAGCGTACGGCCCGAGGCCTGGCTGTTGACCGCTCCGTCGAACTGGATATTGGCGCCGGCACCCGCGCCGGCATTGCCGCCGCGCGAGTCCACAGTGATGCTGGCCGTATTGAGCAGTGCGTCATCCTTGATACGGATCGCACCGCCAGCACCGGAGACCGCGCCGCCGACCTGGTTGCCACCTAACGCTGTAAGCCCGCCGGCAAGGGTGATGGTCGGCGTGGCGCCCGCTGCGTCGAGTGTGATGGCGCCTGCGTTGCCGCCCGCCGCCACGCCTGCGCCGCCGTTGCCGCCGGTGGTGGTGATGGCGGCGACCGATACATTGCCGCCGGTGGAAGCCATCGACACCGCGGCGCCCTGCCCGCCAGCCTGGTTGACGCCCGCGCCGTTGCCGCCAATGGCGCTGATCACGCCGGTGCTGCCGATGGCTGCCGTGGAATTGACTGTGACCGCACCACCGTTGCCGCCGGCACCCGCGGTGCTGGCGTTGGTGCCGTTGGCCGTGATGGCCGCCGTGGTGACGCCTGCGCCGGAGATGTCTACCGTGCCGGCATTGCGCCCGTTGGCCGTGCCGGCAGTCGTGCCGCCGCTGGTGACTATGGCGCCGACCGCCACTGCGCCGCCGGATCCGCTGACGCTGACATTGCCGCCGTGGCCCGAAGTGCCGCCCGTAGTGGTCAGCGTACCCGCCGTGAGGTTGCCAGCCGTGTTGCTCAGGGTAATGCTGCCTGCCGAACCGCCTGCGCCCGTGCCGGCTGCATTGCCGCTTTGCGCAGCCAGTGCACCCACCGTGACAGCACCGGCAACGGTGTTGGCCACGCCGATGCTGCCCGCGTTGCCGCCGTCGCCGTTGGTGGTTCCGCCTGCCCCCCCGCTGGCCGTCATGCCTGCGGTAGTGACCGCCCCCGTGGAGGTGATGCTGACGGCGCCGCCGCTGCCGCCCTTTTGACTGGACGTGGCCGCTGCCGCACCGCCGCTAGCGGTGATGATGCCGGTGCCCATGTTGAGGCCGGCGCCGCTGATGGTGACTGTGCCCGCATCACGGCCAGCCAGACCACTGACCGTGGTGCCGCCGCTGGTGGTGATGTTGTTATTGACGATAGCTACCTGGCCCAGCGCCGAAAGGCTGACGTTGCCGCCGTTGCCCTTGGCACCACCGGTGGTGGTGACAGCCGCAGTGGACAGTGTTCCCGCAGCGGCGGTGTTGCTCACGGAAACACCGCCGGCCGTGCCGCCCGCGCCGGTGCCCAGCGCGTTACCGGTTTGCACCGTCAGCGTTCCGGTGGTGATATTGCCGCTGCCGCTGTTGTTGACGGTGATGCTGCCGGCATTGCCCCCGGCCGCATTGGTGCCGACCGCTGCGCCGCCGCTCGCCACGAGATTGGTGACCGTGATGCCGTTGTTGCCGCTAATGGAAATCGCCGCACCGTTGCCGCCGGCCTGGTCACCCGTCAGCGTGCCATTCGTGCCGCTGGCAGTCACGGTGGTGCCGGTCAGCAGGCCTCCTGTGGCCTGCAGCGTGACGGAACCTGCGTTGCGTCCCGTCGTGCCCGCGTTGGCGGTGCCGCCGCTGGAAACAACCGCGCCTGTCGTCAAAACACCGCCCGTCGAGGTGACGCTGATGTTGCCGCCGTTGCCGTTGGCGCCACCCGTGGTGGTAAGCGCACCGACTGTCAGCGCCGTTCCGTTCAGCGTGATGCTGCCGGCCGTACCGCCGGCGCCCGTTCCGGTCGCGCCACCCGTTGAGGYCGTCACTGCCGCGGTGCCCAGCGTACCGCTGCCCGTGATGCTCACCACACCGGCATTGCCGCCGGCCTGGTTGGTGCCCAGGCCCGCGCTGCCACTGGCGCTGACCAGACCCGTGACCGAGCGGTTGACGCCCGTCACCGTAATATTGCCCGCATTGCGGCCAGCGCCGGTGCCACCGGCCAGCGCCGTGCCGCTGGTGTTCAGCGTGCCGGTAACCGTCACGCCGCCCTGCGAGGCCAGTGCGACCGAGCCGCCGTTGCCGCCTGCCGTGCCGCTGCTGTCTATCGCGCCGGTTCCGATGTTGGCGCCGGCCGCGTTGTTGGTCACGCTGATGCCGCCGGCCGCGCCGCCGGCACCTGTACCCACTGCCGCGCCCGTACGTGCCGTAAGCCCACCCAAGGCAATCGCGCCTGCCGATGTGGAATTGTTCTGCACCGTGATGCTGCCGGCATCACCACCGTCACCGTTCGTGGTGCCACCCGTGCCGCCGCTGGCGGTGAGCGCGCCCGTGGTCACGGCATCGGTGGTCGTGATGCTGACGGCCGCGCCGCTGCCACCTTTCTGGTTCGACGTGGCAGCTGCCGCGCCACCGCTGGCCGTGATGGTGCCCGTTCCCATATTGAGGCCGCCGCCGCTGATGGTGACGGTACCGGCATTACGGCCGGCCAGGCCACTGACCGTGGTGCCACCGCTGGTGGTGATGTTGTTGTTGACAATGGACACCTGACCCAGCGCCGACAGATTGACATTGCCGCCGTTGCCCTTGACACCACCGCTGGTGAGGATGGCCGCGGTGGACAAGGTACCGCCGGCCGCCGCGTTGGCCACGCTGACGCTACCGGCCGTGCCGCCTGCACCTGTGCCTACCGCATTGCCGGTTTGCGCCGTCAGCGTTCCGGTGGCGATATTGCCGCTGCCGCTGTTGTTGACCGTGATGCTGCCGGCATTGCCGCCGGCCGCGTTGGTACCCACGCCTGCGCCGCCACTGGCTGTGAGGTTGGTCACCGTGATGCCGCTGTTGCCGCCAAGGGAAATCGCCGCGCCATTGCCGCCGGCCTGGTCGCCTGCCAGCGCGCCATTGGTACCGCTGGCCGTAATGGTCGTGCCGGTGAGCAGGCCGCCCGTGACCTGCAAGGTGACCGCYGCTGCGTTGCGACCCGCCGTGCCGGCATTGGCCGCGCCACCGCTGGTATTGATGACRCCGGCYGTCAAAACGCCCGCCGTGGACGTGACACTGACGGCGCCGCCGTCGCCGTTGGCGGTGCCTGTGGTCGTCAGCGCGCCGGCTGTGACGGCGCTACCTGTCAACGTGATGCTGCCGGCGTTGCCGCCGGCACCCGTTCCTGTTGCGGCACCTGTTTGGGACGTGATGCCGGCCGCGCCAAGTGTGCCGCTGCCGGTAATGCTCACCACGCCGGCGTTGCCACCCGCCTGGTTGGCACCCAGCCCCGCGCCGCCGCTGGCGGTGATCAGGCCCGTGACCGAGCGGTTGACGCCACTCAGGGTGATGTTGCCGGCGTTTTTTCCTGCGGCGGTCACCCCGGCGCCGATAGCGCCGCCGCTGGTGTTGATCGTTCCGCCGACCGTGAGAGCGCCTTGCGAACTCAGGACGACGTCGGCGCCGGCGCTGTTGGTGCCGCCATTGGCCGTCACAGCCCCTGCGATGGCGAGGGCTTGCCCGGCCGCGTTGTTGGTCACCTGCACAGCGCCGGCGGTGCCGCCCGTGCCGGCGCCGAAAGCAGCCCCGCTGTTGGAGCTCAGTGCTCCCAGCGAGATGGCGCCGGTGGTGGCCGAATTGTTGATGACGGTGATGCTGCCCGCGCTGCCGCCGTTGGCCGGCGTGGCAATGCCCGCACCGCCCGTGGTGTTGATGGCGCCTGCGGTGATGCCGCCCGCGGCAGCCGTGATTTGCACATTGGCGCCGTTGCCGCCGCTTTGGCCGGCGCCTATGCCTGGCGTGCCGTTGGCCGTGATGTTTCCGGTACCGGTGCTCACGCTTGCGCCTGAGAGCGTGACGGTGCCGGCATTGCGGCCTGCATTGCCCGCCAAGGTGACGCCGCCGGCCGTATTGATCGCGCCTGCAGCACCAGTGGACAGCGCACCCAGGGCACTCAGGGTGACGGCACCGCCGTCGCCTTTGGTGCCGCCGGTGGTGGTGATGCCTGCCGTCGTGACATTGCCGGCCGCTGCCGTATTCGTGACGGCGACGCTGGCCGCGGTGCCCCCTGCGCCCGTGCCGATTGCATTGCCGGTTTGGGCCGCCAGGGTTCCGGTGGTGATGTTTCCGCTGCCGCTGTTGTTGACCGTGATACTGCCGGCATTTCCGCCGGCAGCATTGGTGCCCACACCCGCGCCGCCGCTGGCCGCGAGATTGGTGACGCTGATGCCACTGTTGCCGGTAATGGAGATCGCCGCACCGTTGCCGCCGGCCTGGTCGCCCGTCAGAGTGCCGTTCGTGCCGCTGGCGGTCATGGTGGCGCCGGTCAACAGACCACCCGTGGCCTGCAGCGTCACCGTTCCGGCATTGCGCCCGGCCGTTCCCGCATTGGCTGTGCCGCCGCTGGAAACGATCGCGCCTGTCGTCAAAACGCCGGCCGTCGAGGTGACGCTGACAGTGCCGCCGTTGCCGTTGGCGCCGCCCGTGGTCGTCAGGGTACCAGTGGTCACTGCCGTGCCGTCCAACATGATGCTGCCTGCTGTGCCGCCCGCGCCGGTACCCGTCGCTGCACCGGTTTGTGTTGCGATGTTGTTCGTGCCCAGGCTGCCGCTGCCGGTGATGCTCACCACGCCGGCATTGCCGCCGGCCTGGTTGGTACCCATCCCTGCACCGCCGCTGGCGGTGATGGCACCGGTGATGGCGCGGTTGACGCCCGTGATCGTGACGTTGCCGGCGTTCTTGCCTGCTGCGGTCATACCGGTACCCAACGCGCCGCCGCTGGTGGTGATCAGCCCGCTGACGGTAAGGGCACCTTGTGAGCTCAGGGTGACATCGGCACCGGCGCTGTTGGTGCCGCCGTTGGCCGTGATGGCCCCCGTGGTGAGGCCTTGCCCGGCCGCATTGTTGGTCACCTGCACGGCACCGGCCGTGCCGCCAGCGCCGGTCCCGAAGGCCGCTCCACTGCTGGAGCTCAGCCCTCCCAGTGAGATGGCGCCCACCGTCGCCGAGTTGTTGATGACGGTGATCGTGCCCGCATTGCCGCCGCTGGCCAGGGTGGCAATGCCCRCACCGCCCGTTGTATTGATGGCACCGGCAGTGATGGCGCCCGTGGCCGTGACTTGCACATTGGCGCCATTGCCGCCATTTTGGCCAGCGCCTATACCCGGCGTGCCGTTGGCGGTGATGTTGCCCGTGCCGGTGCTTACGCTTGCACCCGAGAGTGTGACGGCGCCGGCATTGCGGCCGGCATAGCCTGCCAGCGTGACGCCACCGGCCGTGTTGATGGTGCCAGCAGCGCCGGTGGACAAAGCTCCCAGCGCACTCAGGTTCACGGCGCCGCCGTCGCCTTTGGCTCCGCCCGTCGTGGTGACTCCCGCGGTCGTCAGGTTGCCCGCGGCAGCCGTATTCGTCACCGAAATGGTGCCGGCCGCACCGCCGGTACCGGTGCCCGTGGCCGTGCCGGTCTGTGCGGCCAGCGCGGCGGCAGTGATGTTGCCGGCACCGCTGTTGGTAACCGTGATGGTTCCTGCATTGCCGCCCGACGCATTGGCGCCCACACCGGCCCCGCCACTGGCGGTCATGGCTGCGCCTGCGATGCCGCCCGCGGCGACTATGGAGACTGCGCCCGCGTTGCCGCCGTTGCCGGCCGTGTTGCCGGCCGTGCCGTTGGCCGTTACGGCGCCCAGCGCGGTGATGGCGCCGGCCGCCGTGATGTTGATTGCACCGGCATTGCGGCCTGCAGTGTTGGCCAATGCCGTGCCGCCGGTGCTGGTGACGGTGCCCGCGCTCAATGCACCGGCGGAATTGAGCGTGATAGCGCCACCGTCGCCATTGTTGCCGCCCTGGGTGGTGATGTTGCCGGCGCCCAGGCTGGCGCTGGCCACGCTGTTGGTCACGGAGATGCTGCCAGCCGTGCCGCCAGCGCCGGTGGTGACCGCATTGCCGGTGCTGGCGGTCAACCCGCTCACAGCGACGTTACCGGTGCCGCTGTTAGCCAGGATGATGCTGCCCGCGTTGCCCCCGGCCGCGATGCCCGTCGTGCCAGCGGCACCGCCACTGGCCGTGAGGGTGCCTGTGCTGGAGATGCCGCCGGTGGAGGTAATGCTGATACTGCCGCCCGTACCACCTGCCTGTCCAGCCCCCAGCCCGGCGGAACCGCTGGCGGTGATGGCGGCGGTGGAGACACCGGCGCCCGAGATGCTGACGGCCCCGCCGCTGCGGCCCGGGTTGCCGGTGGTGGCAGTGCCTCCTATGGCGTTGATGGCCCCGAGCAGGTTGACAGTCCCTGTGGCGTTGAGGGTGACGTTGCCGGCATTGGTATTGCCGGCGCCGGTGGTGGTGATGCTACCGGCCGCGGTGCTGGTGATATTGGCCGCCGAAAGGTTCAC
>NZ_JBFUAY010000146.1:0-11684 GCF_056406015.1 Rhizobium sp. P1_E1
AGCCGCCTTGCCGTAAGCGAACCAGTGATAGTTCAGCCTCCGGAGAATATATTTGCCGGTGATATCCTCGCCAGCCAGTTCGGCAGGGTTTTCAATCATTCTAATCATGACGGCTTCCTCAACGTTTAAACAATATCCGTCATGTTTTCGCGCGCAGCAAGTCAAAAAACGCTGCTTTTGGAGACACTTAGTCACAAAGTGTTTCCGATTCTTACATTAACCACGCGCCGAGCATCCCCTTGTGCACACAATTCTTCGTCGAATTTCCCGCGACCTGCTACCGATTTCGTCATTGTCCGAGGTGGCAGTCACGTCAATGTCCCCTTGTGTTTTTCGGCGCGGGCTCGATATGTCTCCCTGACTGGCCCCAAGACCGCGCCGTTTTTCACCCCACGAAACGGCCGRCTGTTTCGCCAGTTGGTCCCCGCAGGAGAATTTCATGGTCGACGCGATCAACCCCATCTCCGCCACCGCCCCGTCCGAACCCACCAAGGTCGGCACCAGCACCTCGATCGGCTCCGAACCCGACAATGCCTGGGTTGCTGCCCGCCAGACGCAGATCACGGCCGATCAACTGGCAGCGAAGAAGGCCGCAGAAAAGGAAACCGCAAGCGACCTCATCCCGCACGCGGATCTGATCGTCGAAAACGAGGCGCATCCGCAAAAGCGGCACGGGCATGCGGCATTGGAAGAAGGGGAAGAGGCTGGCGAACTGGCGGAAGAGCCGGTCTTGTCAGGCGAAAGCGACCGGATCGGCACTCGCAATTTCGACGACGACACACCCTTCGGCGAGCGCGTCGCCATCATCTGATCAAAACGCAGACCGGAAACCGTCCGCACGATCAATTCGAGCCCGCGAGCTGGGACTCGATCGCCGCCTTGTCGATGACCGACCAGACCTCGACGATCTTGCCGCCGCGAAATTCGTAGATCACGTTCTCGCTGAAGGCAACGCGCCTGCCGTTCACATCGAGGCCGAGGAATTTTGCCTTCGGCCTGCAATCGAAGCCGAGCCGGCAGGCTATGTATGGCGGATCGCCAAGGAGCATCAGCACCTTGAAATAAAGATCGGGAATCTCATCGAAGTCTCGCTCGAGCATAGCGACGTAACCCGACAGCCCGAGCCGGCGGCCATTATGAACCGCATCGTCGCCGACGAACTGCCCGAGATTGGTCCAGTCCTGACTGTTCAGGCAGGCGATGTAGCCGCGGTATATCTCCGCGAGTTCGGTTTTCGTCACGCGATCGTCCCTGGCTTGCGCTCTGCGGCAAAGATAGCGCCAGGATCTGCACTTGCCAGCGGCGAGCGCGCCGCCTTGAGACTTTCAGTTCAAGAGAACTCACCTGCGCGGGGACCAGCAAGCGTCACGCGCCAGCCCGTTCGCGATTGGAAATCCTGAGTGGCCAGAAACGTATAGCCCGTCGTACGCCAGAGCCTCACGGCACTGGTCAGATTGTCGAGCACATAATCGCCGCCATCCGTCCGGGCAATCAGAACGACATGGTTTTGATCGTGCGGTCCAATCACGACGGAAAGCGCCAACCGGTTCGATGGAAAACCAGCTTCGATCAGGTCCTTCATCTTCTGGAGAGCGTAGTCCTCACAGTCGCCACGGCCGGCAACCGGCAGAGACCAAACATCCTTATTTCGGGAAGACGGGCGATCTTCCGCGGGAATGATACGTCCATTTACGGCACGATTGACCTTTTGAAGAAGCGCTGTTCCTGCCTGATCATTCAGCTGTTGCGCCGCCATCCTGCCGCACAGCCACTTGTACTTGGCGCAGGCTGCGGCGAATCCCACGGGTGCGCCGATGCTTCGCGTCACAGGAAGCGATGATCCCGCAACAGCTTGAAAATGCAGAAGAATCAATAAAAAGCCAGCGAGCGAAAAGAGGCGCCTCATAGCCGATTCCTTTTATTTATTCCGAGACGATAACATAGGCGAAATAAAAATTTAGTAAAATTTTATACTTGCGAATTTAACTGTATTAGACGAATGAGACAGATTAACCATTATCTATTCTTCGGGTTAATTGATTGTTAGTATAAGAGTTCTCCCCATTAACATTCAGTTAACCTTGGGAGATGGATTGAAATGATCAGCAGAGCAGCGAAATTCAGCGTCGCCGTTGCTACCCTTCTGGCAAGCAGCAGCTTGGCAACGGCAGCCCCGGCAGTCGTCAATTGCAAGGCCGCAGTTCGCGGTACACTCGAATACAGACTGTGCATGCCGACCAGAGCAATTCAGTCCGATAGCAGGTTCAGCCCGAACGATAACGATCGCGGCAGCCCAAACATTGGCGGCGGCAAGAAGACATCCAGCACCGGCTCCCTCGCCAGCAATGGGAATGATGGCGATAATGGTAATGGTAATGGTAATGGCACTGGCAGTGGCAGTGGCGACGGCAGTGGCGACGGCGACGGCGACGGCGACGGCGACAATGGCGGAAAGGACGATCACGGCGGCAAGGGCCATGGTCATCACGGCGGCGGCAAGGGCGGGAAAGATCACGGGCACGGCAAGGACGGTCCGGGCCACGGCGGAAAAGACAATCACGGCGGCAAGGACCGCGATCATCACGGCCACGACAAGGGCGGAAAAGATCACGGTCACGGCAAGGGTGGCAATGACGGTCCGGGCAAGGGCGGCAACGACGGCCCAGGCAAGGGTGGCAATGACGGTCCCGGCAAGGGCGGTAACGACGGCCCAGGCAAGGGCGGCAATGACGGTCCCGGCAAGGGCGGCAATGACGGTCCCGGCAAGGGCGGCAACGACGGCCCAGGCAAGGGTGGCAATGACGGCCCTGGCAAGGGCGGCAATGACGGCCTAGGCAAGGGTGGCAATGACGGCCCTGGCAAGGGCGGCAACGACGGCCCGAGCAAGGGTGGCAATGACGGCCCTGGCAAGGGCGGCAACGACGGCCCGAGCAAGGGTGGCAATGACGGCCCTGGCAAGGGCGGCAACGACGGCCCGAGCAAGGGCGGCAATGACGGTCCGGGCAATGGCGGCAACGACGGTCCAGGCAAGGGTGGCAATGACGGCCCTGGCAATGGCGGCAACGACGGTCCAGGCAAGGGTGGCAATGACGGCCCTGGCAATGGCGGCAACGACGGCCCAGGCAAGGGCGGCAACGACGGCCCGAGCAAGGGTGGCAATGACGGCCCTGGCAACGGCGGCAACGACGGCCCGAGCAAGGGCGGYAATGACGGCCCTGGCAAGGGCGGCAACGACGGTCCGAGCAAGGGTGGCAATGACGGCCCTGGCAAGGGCGGCAACGACGGTCCGAGCAAGGGCGGCAATGACGGTTCGCACGAAGGCGGTTCCGGCAAAGGCGGCTCGGGATCTAAGCCGAACTAAGCCGATCAGCGAAAAAACGTGAAAGGTGAGGCCGGTCTCCGGCCTCACCTTTTTGGGGATCGTCGGCTTTGTATGGCAAGCGCCATCGGGAAGGCGGCCAGACGCAGGAGCGAGCCTAGCGGGATGACCCGGCGGCTCGGCCATCACAATACCCGCCCGTCAGGCAATAGTGTCCTCGGCCATCGAGCCTTCCGCGGCAGATCATGCCTATGATCGGATCGACACCCGCAAGTTCACGACACGCCTTTCGGCGAGCGCGTGGCGATCGTCTAGCGAACACGAGCCGAACTTACGCCGCGCAGGCCTCGCACAATCCGCGGATCTCGATCGTCGTCTTTTCAGGCTTGAACTTCTGCCCGCGCACCCATTCCATCAGCCTGTGGTCGACCTCATGGTCGTGGAACTCCGTCACCTGGCCGCAGCTTTCGCAGATGGCGAAGGCGACGATGCCGTGGCTGTGGCAGTCGTCGCCCGGATGGGCGCAGGCGACGAAGGAGTTGATGCTTTCGAGCCGGTGCACGACGCCGTATTCAAGCAGCTTCTCCAGTGCACGGTAGACCTGCAGGGGCGCGCGAAAACCGTGGTCGCGCAGCTTGTCGAGGATGGTGTAGGCGCTGAGCGGCCCTTCGGCCTTTTCGAGCACGTCGAAGACCAGCGACTGGTTCTTGGTCAATTGCGGTGTCGTCATGAGCCTTGTCCTTGCATGACCGCGCGGTGGCGCCTGATGGGAAGCAGGCTGAGCATGAAGAGGATCAGCGCCGCGACCACGATCGAGGGACCCGAGGGCGTGTCGTAGGTAAGCGAGCCGAACAGCCCGCCGACGACGGCGACCGCCCCGATCAGCGAGGCGAGCACCGCCATGATCTCCGGCGTCGGCGAGAAGCGCCGGGCCGCAGCCGCCGGAATGATCAGCAGCGAGGTGATCAGCATGATGCCGACGATCTTCATGGCAATGGCGATGACGACGGCCATCAGCAGCATGAAGAACAGCCGCGCCCGCTCCGGCTTCAGCCCCTCGGCCTCGGCGAGCTCGGCATTGACGGTCGCAGCCAAGAGTGGCCGCCAGAGCCAGACCATTGCCACGAGCACGAAGAGCCCGCCGCCCCAGATCAGCGCAATGTCGGTCGTGGAAACAGCAAGGATATCGCCGAACAGGAAGGCAATGAGATCGATCCGCACCCAGCTCATGAAGGCGACCATGACGAGGCCGATCGCCAGCGTGGCATGCGAGAGGATGCCGAGGAGAGCATCGGCCGACAGCGCCTGGCGCTTCTGCAGGAAGAGCAGCAGCACCGACACGAGGGCGGCGACGGCAAAGACAGCCAGTGTCAGATTGAGTTCGAAGAGCAGCGACAGTGCGACGCCGAGCAGCGCCGAATGGGCGATCGTATCGCCGAAATAGGCCATGCGCCGCCAGATGACGAAGCAGCCGAGCGGCCCCGTCGTCAGCGCCAGGCCGACGCCGGCAAGGATGGCACGCACGAAGAAATCGTCAAGCATGGCGCTCTCCCGCTGCATGCGCGTGCGGATGGGCATGGTCGGTATGATCGTGACCATGTTCATGACCGTCATGCCCATGCTCGTGCGCGTGATGGCCATCATCGGGATGGCAATGATCGGTCACCGTGCCGTCGGCATGTTGCACGCGGCCGTCCGGCAGGTGCGTATGATCGTGGTGATGGCTATAGACGGCAAGTGTTTGCGCCGCCCGGCTGCCGAACAGCTGCACATATTCCGGGCTGCGGCTGACGGCTTCGGGCGTGCCGCGGCAGCAGACATGGCCGTTGAGGCAGATGACCGTGTCGGTCTCGGCCATGACGACGTGGAGATCGTGCGAGATCAGCAGGATGCCGCAGCCAGTCGCATTGCGGATCGATTTGATGAGGTCGTAGAGCGCGATCTCTCCGGAAAAGTCGACCCCCTGCACCGGCTCGTCGAGCACCAGCAGATCGGGCTTGCGGGCAATCGCCCGGGCCATCAGCGCCCGCTGGAACTCCCCGCCGGAGAGGTGCTGGACCTCGGCATCGAGCATATGGGCGATGCCGGCGGATTCGAGCGCCGAGAGCATGTCGCGCTCCGGCAGCGGTCCTGTCAGCGTCATCAGCCGGCGCACCGAAAGCGGCAGCGTCCAGTCGATCGACAGCTTCTGCGGGACGTAGCCGACCTTGAGGCCGGCCTTGCGCTCCACCCTGCCCTCATCCGCCTTCAACACGCCGATCGCCGCCTTGGCACTGGTCGACTTGCCCGAGCCGTTCGGCCCGATAAGCGTGACGATTTCGCCCCGCGAGACGGAAAAATCGACGCCGCGCACCAGCCACCGGCCATTGCGCAGGATGCCGACATTTTCAAGCGAAACCAGCGGTTCGGCCCTGATACCAGCGGCGGTCTTTGCGGGAGAGAGCATCAAATTTTCCGAAAGTGCTGTTGCGTCCTGCTATTGCACACGTTATAGCATAACGCAATTGATGTAATAACATAACAGTTGCAATTCAAGCGGAGCATGTTGATGAAACGCGCCTTCGGGCCTGCCCTTAAAATTTTGGCCCTCAGAATGCCCACCCTCGCAATCCCGGCCCTGGCGATCCCCGTCCTCCTCTTCGGCAGCACTATGCGCGCAGCCGATGCGCCTGTCGTCGTCACCTCGATCAAACCGATCCATTCGCTGGTTTCGGCGATCATGCAGGGTGTCGGCGAACCGAAGCTGATCGTCGACGGCGCCGCTTCCCCGCATACCTACAATCTCAAGCCGTCCAACGCCCGCGCCCTGCAGGATGCCAGGGTGATTTTCTGGGTCGGTCCCGGCCTCGAGGCCTTTCTCGAAAAGCCGCTGCAGGCGCTGGGTCGGGATGCCAGCATCGCCGAACTCGACAATGCCCCCGGCCTCGTCAAGCTGCCGTTCCGCGAAGGCGGCGCCTTCGAGCCGCATGATGACGCCCCGGAGCACGAACACGATCACGCCGAGGCTGACCACGACCACGACGCCTTCGACACACATCTCTGGCTCGACCCGATGAATGCAAAGGCAATGGCGGCGCTGATCACCACGACACTGGTTGCCGCCGATCCCGCCAATGCACTGACCTATCAGGGCAACGCCAAGGCGCTAAACGACAGGCTGGATGCGCTCGACGCCGAGATCAAGGGTATCGTCGCTCCCGTCAAGGGCAAGCCCTTCATCGTCTTCCATGACGCCTACCAGTATTTCGAGCACCGGTATGGCATCCGCGTCGCCGGCTCGATCACCGTCAGCCCCGAAACCATTCCCGGTGCCGAGCGTGTTTCGGAAATCCGCCACAAGGTCGGTGAACTCGGCGCCACCTGCGTCTTTGCCGAGCCGCAGTTCGAGCCTCGCCTCGTCAATGTGGTCATCGAAGGCACGCGCGCCAAGTCAGGCGTGCTCGATCCCGAAGCGGCAACACTGAAGGCCGGCCCCGATCTTTACTTCACCCTCATGCGCGGCATCGCCGACAGCATGAAGGACTGCCTCTCCAGCACATGACTCTCATGCGCGCTCCGCGCGTCCTGCCGGACACGCGACGCTCAGGAGAGACCGGAAAAAGGCGGACAACCCCGTTCCGCCTTTTTTTGGCGCGTCAGATGTAATGATATAACATTAACTATGATCTTATGAGGTTCCCATGGACAACAGACTTCCCGTCACGGTGCTTTCAGGCTTCCTCGGCGCCGGCAAGACGACGCTGCTCAACCATGTATTGACCAATCGCGAAGGCTTACGCGTCGCGGTCATCGTCAACGACATGAGCGAGGTGAATATCGATGCCGCCCTGGTACGCGACGGCGGCGCCAATCTCTCCCGCACCGAGGAGCAGCTCATCGAGATGACCAATGGCTGCATCTGCTGCACGCTGCGCGACGACCTGCTGAAGGAGGTGCGCCACCTCGCCGATCAGGACCGCTTCGATTACCTCTTGATCGAATCGACCGGTATCGCCGAGCCCCTGCCCGTCGCCACCACCTTCGAATTTCGCGACGAGAATGGCCAAAGCCTTTCTGACGTCGCAAGGCTCGACACTATGGTGACCGTCGTCGACGCCGCCAATCTGCTTGCCGATTATGCCTCGGCCGATTTCCTCGCCGACCGCGGTGAAACGGCAGGCGATGGCGACAACAGAACCATCGTCGACCTGCTGGTCGAGCAGATCGAATTCGCCGATGTCGTGGTGCTGAACAAGATCGGCACGGCAGCCAAGGAGGAGCGCGACGCCGCGCGCAAGATCGTCACCGGCCTCAACCCGGATGCACGGCTGATCGAGGTGGATTTCGGCAAGGTCGCCTTGAAAGACGTGCTCGGCACTGGCCGCTTCGATATCGACAAGGCCGAGACCCATCCGCTCTGGTACAAGGAACTGCACGGTTTCCGCGATCACGTGCCGGAGACCGAGGAATATGGCATTCGCTCCTTCGTCTATCGCGAGAAGCGGCCCTTCCATCCGGCAAAGCTGCAGGCCTTCCTCGATAGCGTATGGCCGGGCGTCGTGCGCGCCAAGGGCTTCTTCTGGCTGGCGACGCGCCCGCACCATGTCGGCGAGATCAGCCAGGCGGGCGCGATCGTGCGCACCGGCAAGATGGGCCTCTGGTGGGCGGCAGTGCCGCGCGAACAATGGCCTGAGGAACCGGCCTTCATGCGCGCCATCGGCCCCTATCTCGACCCCGTCTGGGGCGACCGCCGCCAGGAAATCGTCTTCATCGGCGCCGATCCGATGGACGAAACCTGGATCAGGAAGCAACTCGACGCCTGTCTTATCAGGACAGATGCCTTCGCGCCCGAGCGCTGGCGCGACCTGCCCGATCCTTTCGCCAGCTGGAACCGGCAGGCGGCATGAAGGCGAAGGCAATCAAACGCTATCTCTGCGTCTGCACCGAATGCGAGCCGCTACCGCCGATCGAAGGGCTTCATCCGCTGACGCACGGGCAGGACACCGACGCTGAAGTCGGAAGACCAAGAGGTTTTCTCGGCGTCATTGCTGAACGGGTCATGCCTTCACGCAGGCAATCCTAAATCAGTTCATAACCGCCGCCGGCCCTTCCCCCTCCCTTTCATTCCTATACTCGTCACAGGAATGAAGGAGGAGGAAGGGCGCGAAACGGCTACGCGCCCTCCCAGAGTCAAAAAGGCGGCCGAAGCCGCCCTTTCCTCATTTGTCGACCGATCAGCGGCCGGCAATAATGCTGGAGATGATGCCGCTGGTGACGCCGATCAGCAGGTAGTCATTATCGGCCCGCACCCAGCGATAACCGCGGGGCGGAGGCGCCAGCCGGTAGCGGCGGTAGTCGTTGACATCGGAGAACCGGCGACGTTCGCTGGCATTGACGCGGTATCCCTTCTTCCAATGCGACCGGACGACCACCTTCTTCTGCACGACGACGGGGGGACGGCGATGATCGTCGGCGCTGGCCTGGGAAACAACCATCGGAGAAAGAAGGAAGGAGGCGGAAAGAAGAGCTGCAAAAATCTTTTTCATGTGGGGTTCCTCGTGTTGGGCACGTGACCAAACTAGGGCCGAAAAGATGAACTGAAACTGAAATAAAAATTAAACTTTTGTAATGGAATCCAATAGCTACGGGTCGAAGCTTATGTTTTAGATTAAGCTTATACACGGTGATCGGGGTTTTAGCGCGGCCGGCTGGCTTCGTTCCTGAAGCCCTTCGGCCTCTGTGCTCATTGCCTAGAAGGCGCGGTCGTGGAGGGTTGCCCTGCGGCAGGCGGCATGCTCTCCATTCAATCTAGTCTCGCCCAAAGGTGCTCAGCGATTTGGCATAACGAGATACATAAAAAACTTGAAACGGGCGCATAATCGAGTTTCGAAGCGACACATCCTAGGAACAGGAGAGTTCTGGATGCGCCCCGCGAAGGGACGATCAGATCAAGACAACGAAGACCACAATGGAGGAAAACATGCCCGGTATCAGCATGCGCTACATCGTCGACGACGTCGACGCCGCAGTGGAATTCTACACGAGACATCTCGGCTTCTCCGTCGCACTTCGTCCCGCGCCGAGTTTCGCCATCCTGACCAGGGACGGTTTTCGTCTGTTCGTCAGCGGCATGACGGGACCCGGCGGAGCATCTCAAGCAATGCCAGATGGGAGAAAGCCGGAGCCCGGCGGTTGGAATCGCATCCAGATCGAGGTCAAGGATTTGGAAGCAGACGTCGTCGCGCTGCGTCAGGCCGGCGCGCGTTTCCGCAACGAGATCGTGCAGGGCATAGGCGGCAAGCAAATCCTGCTCGACGATCCGGCCGGAAACCCGATCGAGCTCTTCGAGGCGCCCAAGCGATGAATGGCGCGACGCCGGTCACGTCGTTTGCCACACATTTTTGCGCTCCACATCAACGCGCATAAGCCCGATCATGCGGTGCGCGACACAACTGCGCTCCGCATCCGCAGACCGGTGCCTTGATCTCGATCACGGCGGGCTCCGCCGCGAGAATACCAGCTGCGCCTTGCCACCGGTGTGCGAGCGTGTAGGGTCGGACTCGCATCAATTCAGAGGTAGGGAAATATGTCCGAATCCGCGGGCGGGCTCTTCGACTATGTCGGGATACTAGCCGTGTTACTTCTCGTGGCCGCCAATGGCTTCTTCGTCGCCGCCGAATTCGCGCTGGTATCTGTGAGACGCAGCCGTGTTACCGAACTTGCCGCGGCAGGCCGGATGAATGCCTCCGCACTTCAGCGCGCCGTCGACAATCTCGACGCCAACCTTGCAGCCACCCAGCTCGGCATAACCATCTCGTCGCTCGCCCTCGGCTGGGTCGGCGAACCGGCGCTTGCCCACCTTATCGAGCCTCTGCTGTCCTGGCTGCCGGGGCAATGGGCGACAACAGGCGCGCATACCGTCGCCATCGTCATTGCCTTCGTCATCATCACGGCGCTGCACATCGTGCTCGGCGAGCTCGCGCCGAAAAGCCTGGCGCTTCAGCGCAGCGAAGCCACCTCGCTTGCCGTGGTGCGTCCGCTCGGGTTCTTCCTGGTGCTGTTCAAGCCGGCAATCTTTGCCCTGAACGGCATGGGCAACCTCGTGCTGCGGGGTGTGGGTCTCCGCGCCGGAACCGGCGAATCGTCGTTTCATTCGCCGCAGGAGCTCAAGCTGCTGGTCGCCGAGAGCCAGGAGGCCGGCCTTCTCAACCAGGTGCAGCAGCAGCTCGTCGAGCGGGTGTTCAACATCGGCGACAGGCCGATCTCCGACATCATGACCCCGCGTCTCGATATCGAATGGTTTGATGCCGACGACAGCGAGACCGAGATCCTGAAGACCATCCGCGAATGCAGCCACGAGCAATTGCTGGTCGCCCGCGGCTCGATCGACGAGCCGATCGGCATGGTGTTGAAGAAGGACCTTCTCGACCAGGTTCTCGACGGCGGCAAGGTCCGGCCGATGGAGGTGATCAAGCAGCCGCTGGTGCTGCATGAGGGCACCTCGGTCGTCCGCGTGCTCGACAGTTTCAAGGCCTCACCCGTTCGCCTCGCCATCGTCATCGACGAATATGGCAGCCTCGAAGGCATCGTCACCCAGACCGACCTGCTCGAAGCCATCGCCGGCGATCTGCCGGGATCCAATGAAGAGCCCGATATCGTCGTCAGGGAAGACGGGTCGCTCCTGATCGATGCGATGATGCCGGCCTTCGACGCCTTCGAACGGCTGGGCCTGCGCGATCGTCCGGATGCCGATTTCCATACGCTGGCGGGCTTCGCGCTGCATCAGCTCCAGCACATCCCCGAAGCCGGCGAAACCTTCGTCTTCGACAATTGGCGCTTCGAGGTGCTCGACATGGACGGCATGCGCATCGACAAGATGCTCGCGACGCGCATTCCCGCGGATGGGACAGAGGCCTAGCCGACTGCCAGCGTCCAGATCATCCCTGCGGCTGCGCAGGCTAGCAGCGTCGCGATCACGGAAGCCTTGAAGCGGAAGATCGCGACGGCGGCGGCGGCAGACAGCGCCATTGCCGCCGGCACGGCCGATTGCAGCACGGGAATATCGAGCCGCAAGCCGCCAAGGCGGACGGTGGCAACCTCGGCAAACAGCGTGTGCAGGGCAAACCAGATAGCGAGGTTGAGGATGACCCCGACTACCGCCGCGGTTATGGCCGACATCGCGCCGGCGAGCGCAATGTTGCCGCGCAGTTTTTCGATGAACGGCGCGCCGAGGAAGATCCAGAGGAAACAGGGCACGAAGGTGACCCAGCTCGTCAGTATCGCCGCAAGGGTTGCCGCAAGCATCGGGTTCAGCGCTCCCGGATCCCGGTAGGCGCCCATGAAGCCGACGAACTGGACGACCATGATCAGCGGCCCCGGCGTCGTC
>NZ_JBFUAY010000147.1:0-11681 GCF_056406015.1 Rhizobium sp. P1_E1
CTCCTTGCGCCAACGGAACAACTGGCTGACATGGATACCGGCCGCGCGAGCAATCTCAGAGATAACCGCGTCCGGCTCAAAGCAGGCAGCGACGAGGCGCTCTTTGTCCTCGCGTGACCAGCGCCGACGGCGCTCTACGGACGTGATCACCTCAATTGGATGCTTCGTCATATGACTACTCCTAGCGTTACCACTAGGACTGCCAGTCAGTAGCCCGTCATCGCAAGACGGCTTTCACCGTGGGCTTACCGCAGGAATTCGTGTCGCACGAGTGAACTACCACCGCCCGGCCCTTTCAGGGTCGGGCCTTGGTTTGTCAAAGCTTCGGAGGCACTACGATGATTGGATTGATGGTCGAACTCGCAGTCACGCCTGACAGCGGTGCAGCATTCGAACGTGCCTTCGCCGTTCAGGCGGCTGCGGTACAGGCCAACGAACCGGGCA
This sequence comes from Rhizobium sp. P1_E1, assembly GCF_056406015.1. Classification (NCBI taxonomy): domain Bacteria; kingdom Pseudomonadati; phylum Pseudomonadota; class Alphaproteobacteria; order Hyphomicrobiales; family Rhizobiaceae; genus Rhizobium; species Rhizobium sp. P1_E1. The sequence continues at coordinate 445 of NZ_JBFUAY010000147.1, forward strand.
ACCGCCTGTACGAACTGTTCAAGTCGACCACTCTGTCTGACAGCTACACGCTCGTTGAAATCTACGAGGATGATGCCGCGCTTCAGGCGCACCGCGCATCCCCGCACATGGCGGCCAATCGACCGCTGACCGCGCCCTTTTCTGGCCGGGCCGCCCGTCATGCAGGTGTTCGAGGTCATCGCGCACCGCCTCTGACCGGTGCGTTGGCCGGGCTCTTTTACCGAGGCGAGCCCATGGGTGACTTACCCGAAAGTCGCATCGGTTGAGTTTGCCGAACCGTCGCTTACATCTGGGCGTGGTTGCCCAATACTTGGACGACTATTTCTCGCATAGAACCAAGGTAACCTTAACTTAAGAGTTCCATAAATACCCTTTATGCCAGCAGCACTTAAACAAGGGATCGACGGTTCGATTCCCTTCAAGGCGTGGGACTTGTACCGACGACCTTGCTTGTTTCAAATGCTTTAGTAATCAGACATGGCTGGTAGCGTTCGCTTACTTCACAATGCGATAGGCGATATGCCGAGCGAGCGGCGTGTCAAGCATGCTGGTCGGCTCAAGCGTGATCTGATTGGGTATCGTGTCGAACAGCCGAGTCCCAGCACCAAAGAGCACCGGCACGATATGCAACTCGATTTCGTCGACAACCCCGCCGGCCAGTGCTTGGCGAAAGACGTCGGCTCCACCCATGAGGCTCACATCCTTGCCTCCGGCCGCCGACTTCGCCTGCTTCACCGCGTCGGGAATTGAACCAGCCGCGTGATAGATTCCAGTGCTGTGCGAGGCGAGTAAAGGCCGGTGGGTGACGACGAAAAGCGGCAGCTTTAACGGCCCCGTCGGCCCGTTCTCGTCCCAGTATGGGATCGAGTCGTCATAGCATTTGCGCCCGCAGATCACGGCGCCAACATTGCTGGTGAGGCGCTGCACATATGCATCGCCCTCTGCACCGCCGTTGAAGAACCATCCGTGAAGAAATTCGCCGTTCTTGCCGAGCGGTTCCTCCCTGGTCTGGCTTCCTGCGGTAATAAAGCCGTCGAGCGACATGCTGATATTGAAAGCGACCTTGGTCATGTGCGTTCTCCGTGACCGGTTGAGGTTACGCCTTCAAGACGTATGAGTGTCGGTCAAATCTACATCTGGAGCAACGAATAACTCGTCGCGGCCTTTTGATGCGTCCGAACTCCTCGGCCATTTCGGGCTTACGGCGTTGATCCGGATGCTGCGGGTCGAGGCTAAGAGCGGCGGAGCGGACGGGGCCATCGACTTCGCCGTTTGCGACCGGGAAGCCGGTCGCTGCTAGGGTCGGATCGTCGAAGAGGTAATCCGACATAGGGCGCACCTTCGTCCGAGATCAGCGGATGGTCCTGCGAGGTGATGCGAACAGTTAAAAGAACCGCAGCGGTGTCCCCCCACGCCTTTGGCCCATCGCAAGTACCGGCTGTAGAGCGTCTTCTTCGGTCCATAATCGGCCGGCGCGTCGATTTGCCAGCGATATGCGTCGGCGTCGTACCCATGAAACCTTCAAAAGTGCAGGTGGGCCGGTTCCTATCTCATCAACTGCATGACTGTGGAATGGCTGATCCGCGCGATGACACTGAGACGAGGGTAGCCGCTTAGCTCGGCTTTAGTGCGCGAGGTCGCCCCGGATCTACCCATTAAATTATTCGCCGAACAGGATTGCGCCATAGTCCGTGGCGCCGTGCAGGATATGGACGATGATCACCTTCGCGTTCTCGACGCGGTAGAAGATCAGATAGTTGCCATGAACGCGTCGGCGGATACCATGGTGCTCGTAGCGGGGAACGAGGGCGAAACCGTTGGGGCTGTCGACGAGGTCTTCGCAATTGCTGCGGAGCTCCCGGACGAATGAAAGGGCGCGGCGTGGATTGTCCCATGCGATGTAATCGGCAATCTGCTCAAGATCGTTCTCCGCCTCGTCGGAAAATTCAAGGATCATGCCGATTTTTCGGCCTGATCAGCCATCACACTGTACTTTGCCTCGAGCCGGTCGAAGACATCGCTCGCTGGCTTAGTCCGGCCCGCCTCGGCATCGGCAATGCCGCGCGTGATGGAAGCATCCAGTGCGGCAAGCCGGGTCTCCCGGTCCTGAACCAGTCGAACACCTTCGCGGAGGACTTCGCTTTTCGAGCCATAGCGACCTGTGTCGACAAGCTGCTGGATATAGGTTTCGAGCTGCTTTCCCAGATCGGCACTAATCATTCTGCTCTCCATCGGTTTTGATGGAGACAAGATATGTCGTTTATCAACTATTATCAAGCGTGATCGTTCTCTCTCTCTCTCTCTCTCTCTCTCCCTCCTGCTGTCCGCGCCGGCCATTGCTAACTCAGCAATCTGGCTGAAGCACCTTGACCGCAGGACCATCGCTCCATCGGCAAAAACAACGCAGGCGTCCTCATCGGTCCGGTTTGGGCGGCATCAAATTGCCGAACTCCATCGGAAAAGGAAATATGATCGTCGAGGTCTTTTCGCCGGCGATGACGTTCAATGTACTCAAATAACGAAGTTGCATGGCCTCGGGTTGCCTGGCGAGGATTTCGGCTGCTTCAAGCAGTTTGGCTGCAGCCTGCTGTTCGCCTTCGGCATTGATGATCTTGGCGCGCCGCTCGCGCTCGGCTTCCGCCTGACGGGCAATTGCGCGGATCATCGATTCGTTGATGTCGACATGTTTGATCTCCACATTGGCGACCTTGATGCCCCAGGCATCCGTCTGGGCGTCGAGGATTTCCTGAATGTCGATGTTGAGCTTGTCGCGTTCTGCCAGCATCTCGTCGAGGTCATGTTTGCCGAGCACCGAGCGCAGTGTGGTCTGGGCGAGCTGGCTCGTCGCCATCATGAAGTCCTCGACCTGGATCGTCGACCTCTCGGGATCGACGACCCTGAAATAGATCACCGCGCTGACGCGGACCGAAACATTGTCATGCGAAATGACATCCTGGCCGGGCACGTCGAGCACCCGCGTGCGCAGGTCGACCCGCATCATCTGTTGGACATAGGGGACGAGCAGGATCAAGCCGGGCCCCTTGACACCGGTGAAACGGCCAAGCGTGAAAACCACGCCGCGTTCGTATTCGCGCAGGATCTTGATCGCAGATGCGACGACGACGAGCAGAATAAAGATGATCACAAGATAGAAGGCGAGATCTGCAAACATGCCCATGACTTTTCCTCCTGCATTCTGAAGGCCGTCAGGCCTCCTGCGAACTGCGGACCACTTCGAGCGTCAACCCATCCCGGCCGGTCACTTTCACACGGTCGCCGGCGGCAAGCGGCTCAGTTGAAATGGCCTTCCAGCGTTCGCCATGAGCGATGACGAAGCCCGAGATGCCCGTCCAGCTGTCGACCTTGCCTGAAATTCCGATCATCTGCTCGCCGCCGGTGACGACATCGTGCCAGCGCGAGATGAAGGCGAGACGGGCAATGACAAGGCTAAGAGCGAGGCAGGCGACGGCGATTGCGCCAAGCACCGACGAGGAAACCTTAAGCCCGGGTATGTCCGTGTCAAACAAGATGGTAGCGCCGAGCACCAGTGCGATGCCGCCGCCGACGCCGAGTGCGCCGAAGGACGGCGAATGCGCCTCGGCCACCGTCAGACCCACGCCGAGAATAATCAGCCCGAGGCCCGCAAAACTCACCGGCAGCAAGGCCAAAGCATAGAGACCAAGCAGCAGGCAGATGCCGCCGATCGTTCCCGGCACCAGCGTCCCGGGCGTCAGAAACTCAAAGATCAGGCCGTAGATACCGACCATCATCAAGATCAGCGCGATGTTCGGATCGGTGATCACCGAAAGCAGGCGGGTTCGCCAGTCTGGTTCAAGTTCCTGGACGATGAGACCCGATGTTTCGAGCCGGACATCCGTTTGACCGACCCGCACGACCCGGCCCTGCGCCTGTGCGAGGAGATCGTTTATATCGGCCGCCACGAAATCTATGACCTTCTCACGCAGAGCTGCGGCGGAGGAAAGGCTCGCGGCCTCGCGCACGGCGCGCTCCGCCCAGTCGGCGTTGCGATTGCGCAGTTCCGCAAGACCGCGGATATAGGCCACCGCATCGTTGATCGCCTTCGCCTCGCCGGCATCGCGCGGCACTTGCCGCTGCTTGCCGGTCGTATCAGGGCTGTCGTTTCGGTCACCATCGGATGGTCGGCCGCCAAGTGCGATCGGCGTCGCCGCACCCAGATTGGTGCCTGGTGCCATTGCCGCGATATGGCTTGCGTAAAGAATATAGGTGCCGGCGCTGGCGGCTCGTGCTCCGCTGGGTGCAACGAAACTCGCGACCGGTATCGAGGAGGCAAGGATCGCACGAATGATGTCGCGCATCGACGTGTCGAGACCGCCGGGCGTGTCGATCTGCAGGACAACCAGGCTGGCGCCACGTTCATTGGCCCGTTGAAGGCCGCGTCTTACATAGTCGGCCGTCGCCGGGCCAATCGCCCCGTTCATCTTCAGGACTATGGCGACACGCTCAGCTTCAGATGCGGGCGTCGCCAGGCCCAAAGCCGAGAACAACGTCAGCAGCAAAGCAAGGATTGACGGCATCCACCGCCAAAGCTCCAAACGCCACACAATCGTCCGCCGGACTCTCATATTCTGAAATATATGGCAGAACTGCGAAACGGTAAGAGACAAGTCTTTTCTCTGCGCCAGTCAAGCGCGGCTAGAAACATTGCAAGCGTCCCCCGCAGCACAATCCCATCCGCATGTGATCAGTTCGAGCGCTGCGACAGAGCAGGTCTCGGACCTCCGAGGGTTCGCCGATAGCGAAAAGCCGCTCGGCGGTTAGAGCCGAGCACGATCGCGCAGGACATGATTGAACCGATGGACGCCGAAGGTGTTGAACGCTTCTATATCCTCAGCCATGACCTTGGTGGCCCGGCCTCCGTCGCGCCGGCCTATTTGGCAGGTGACAGGGCAATCTCCCATTTCGTTCTTCGGGCTTCCGCGTTTTGTCAATCAGTTATAGGTAAAGCCAACTCGCTTATGAGATTGTCGATCATCCACCTCCCACCCTGCCCGGGCGGCCGTGATCGCTTAAAAGCAATTGACAGGGGTATTGGCTTCCACCCATCCGGTGAATTCTCAACTTCGGTCCGAGGTCTCCGGAGGCGTCCTGTTTTCAAATCCTCTTCGACGAGATGGACTGGCATCAACCCCCACCCGAGGCCAGCACGCAGGAATTCCTGTTTCGAGCCCAGGTCGGCCACCCGCCAGACCTTCTGCGAAAACACCCCGAAAGATCGCCCAGTTGATCGAGAAGTCTTGTCTGATATTATAAGCTGGTTGTGCTGAGTTAACGCCGAATGCGTGATCGGCTCTCGTTCCATTGAGAGAGGATGGCTACTTCCGACGACGAGACACATGGGTATGTCGCAAAGCGGTGTCGTCACGAATTCAGAGGGCGCGTCGGGCAAGGTGCCAATGACCGCAAACGAAGCCTGGCTGTCCCAGACGGTTTGCAACGTCGATCCGAGCGACTCCGAATATACCGAGAGAGTGGTATGGGGAAATTCCCGCCTGAACCTGTCTATGACGGCTGTCAGTCTCGATGTTGGCAGCATCACATCCACCGCGAACGCAAGTTCCGCTTCTATGTGACCCTGAAAGTTCGCCGCCTTGGCTCTGAACGCATCGGCTGCATCGAGCGCAGCCTTAGCGTCCGGCAACAATGCCCTGCCATGTTCAGTCAGTTCGGTGCGCCTACCATTCTTCCGGAATAGGGCATAACCAAGTTGGGACTCCGTGGCTATGACGGCCTCGCTGACCGCCGACTGCGCCTTGCCGAGGAAGCGTCCGGCCGCTGAAAGGCCTCCCTGCTCCGCTACGGCGACAAATGCCCTTAGGCGCTCAAGCGAAACGTCTTTCATAACAGCCCCATCGGAAAGTCCGATAAAACATATCGAGTTTCATCGGCTTCTCAAGCGACCTCTTGATGCTTATTCGAAATGAACAGCAGCGCCGATAGCAATGGAGACATCAATGCCAGACTCTACACCAATTGAGATCGCCAAGACGTTTTTCGGCCACTGGAATGCCAATCGCGTCGACGAGGCCTTGGCAATGCTCGCTTCCGACGTTGTCTACGACAACGTCCCGCTCCCTAATATCGTCGGCGCTGACGCCGTCGCGAAGTTCCACAAGGAGTTCGGCATCGGTACCGCATTCACCTTGGATTGGCAGGTGAAAGCGATCGCGGCAGACGGCAACGTCGTCCTGAACGAACGTGTTGACATCTTTCGTCACCAGAGTGGTGGTACCATTACGCTCCCCGTCATGGGGACCATCACGGTGGTTGACGGGAAGATTACCGTGTGGCGCGATTATTTCGACGCAGGTGATTTCGACCGGCAGCTGTCGCAGATCAAACACTAAGCAGCAGAGCCAAGTCCATAAACACATCACCCTCCGCCGGGCCTCTCCAGCCCCGGGGCGCAGCCGTGCGCCCTCGCGCATCGCTAGGACAACACGAATGACCCCTCCGATATAGCTCGCCGTGATGTGCTAACGCTGATGGCCGCTGGAGTCGCCGTTAGCGGCCTGCCGCAACTGGCAGCAGCGACTTCGGCCGCGAAGGGCGTTTCCAAATCACAGAAGGCGTCTCCGCAAAACGCCGTTTGGAATCACGACCAGGTGGCTCTGCTGATCATTGACTATCAGCCCGAGATGTTCGCCGCGATCCTTCGGGAAAAAGACCTCACAAAGGACTTTCGCGCTCTACGCAAGAAACAGCCCGGCTGTAGATGCGACGCTACGCAGCGCCGTTAAACCGATGCCGCTTACGTTGAAGCTCACGTCCAGACTTCCTGGTTGTGAGAAGCTCCGATGTAGTCTCCATGGAGAAACTTCCATCGCTCGTCCATGGAAAGAAGATCACAGATTAGGACGGYGAGGGCAACGTCGGGCCGGAACAGCGGTTACGCAACAGCTCGGGCGCGCGCTGGATTTCGTCGATGATCACCCGGTCAAGACCGCGGACGAATCCGGCGGGATCGGACTGCGCAGCGGCGAGGGCCGTCTGGTCGTCCAGCGTGATGTAGCGGCGGCTCTCCTCATCCATCTTTCGCACGAGCGTGGTTTTGCCCGCCCGGCGAGGCCCGACGATCATCGTCGACAGAAGAAAAATTCGTCGCCCGATCCCTGCTAGCGAGCGAAAGCTCTCGCCTTCTTGGGGGCCGAGATACCGCTTTCCCGCTCAAGTTTTTTGCGAGCCAGCTTGCGGACACGCCTGATACCTTCGGCTTTTTCACGAGCACGTTTTTCGGAGGGTTTTTCAAAACGCTCCCGAAGTCTGGCCTCCCGGAAAACGCCCTCGCGCTGCAACTTCTTTTTCAAAAAACGGAGCGCTTGCTCAACGTTATTGTCACGTACCATAACTTGCATTCTAAACTCCCAAGGTCACTGACGCGCGCCTCATTAGATCTATGCACATTGATGATCAAGACTTGGAAGACAGTTTGTCTAGATTCTCTGTCGCAACCGCTTTCAAGAGCACGGTCGCAAATGGCTAGAGTAAGCTCTGCCCGCGATTGGCGGGTCAGAAGTTCATATCCTCTCAAGAGCTAGGTTTTGTCAGGCCGCTGCGCATGAGAAACGCCAACGGTGACTGGTCTCGTTGCGTAAGTTTCGGATGCAAGATCACAACCGAATCCGCCGGGATTTTCCTCTGACCTGAGAGTCCCCCTTCAGTTTTCGGGGATCAGGGCATGAACGTCCATTACAATCGCAGCTCCTGTCGGCGCGGCTGGCGGGTCTCATAAACCATATACTTGGATCGTTCGATACCGGCAGGCGCGGAACGTTGAAAGCGGCCACGATAGTGGTTAGGGCTCACTCCAATCGTTCGCGCAAAGGCGCGGCGCATCGCATTGACGTCGCTAAAGCCGCACATGGCGGCGATCTTCTGCAGCGGCTGGGCGGTATCTTCCAACAGACGGCGGGCAGCGTCGGTTCGCGCCGCCGTGACGAAATCCGCCGGCGTCATGCCGAGCTCGCGGCGGAACACCCGGGCGAAATTGCGTTTGCTCATGCCGATCTTCTGAGCCAGATCATCGACGGCGAGCGGAGCGTCGAGGTTTGCCAGCACATATTCCTGCGCCTTCTGGATCAGCGTCGTTTCCGACATCTGGCCGACGAGATGGGCGCTGAACTGCGATTGTCCGCCCGGACGCTTCATGAACATCACCATGTAGCGGGCAACGATCATCGCGACGTCGCGCCCGTGATCCTCTTCGACCAGCGAGAGCGCCAGATCGATGCCCGATGTGACGCCCGCAGCCGTTATGAGTGCACCGTCGCGAATATAGATCGCATCGGGATCGAGATCGATCGCCGGAAAGTCTCTGGCGAACTTKCCGGCACATTCCCAATGCGTCGTTACCTTTTTTCCGTCGAGCAGCCCCGCAGCCGCCAGCAGGAACACGCCGGTACAGATCGACCCGAAGCGCCGGACCGTCGGCACCCGCCGCTGCAGCCACGCGATAACCTCGGGATCGATCGTCTGGAACGACGGATCGCCAGCGACAAGCAGCGTGTCGATCGGCTCGTCCGGGTCGAAGATCGTCCGGTCGGCGAGGAACCGGAGTTTGCCCGTTCCGTTGACGGACGCCGCTCCTGTCGACATGATCTGTATGTCGTATGCATCCGTGTCGCCAAGCCTTCGGGCGGCTTCCCAGAAGACTTCGGCGGGACCGACGATATCCAGAGACTGGACCCCGGGCGGGGAAAGAATAACAACGCGCATTGCCTTGACCCCTGTTGCGATGCGGATCCGGAAACGCCCGCATGTTCAATCCATGCAATTAGCCTGCCAGCTTACGAAAGGCTGCGGCGGATCTGCCGGCTGTCGAGATGAAAATTCCGCTGTGCCGGTGCCTCGCCGGCCTCGATCCTCTGCCGGGCGGCACTGAGCAAGGCGGGGGCGTTACGCCTGGCGAAGGCGAGGCATTCGTCCGGCGAAGGCCTGGCGCCGAGCAATGTCCGCAGCGCAAGCCGGTGGACGAAACAGTGGCCGCCGTTGCCGGCGTCAAACTGCAGCGCGTCGATATCCTCGCGCCATGTCAGGTGCAACTCTTCCACCCTATGCCTCGAAACGCCGGAAGAACGTGCCCGTCAGCGATCCGAGCAGCGCCCAGAAGACGAGGCTGGTCATGGCTGCGGCGGCGATAAACTGATGTTCGAGCGCCTCCGGAGCCAGCGCATGCCGGCCCTCTGGCGCGGCTGGCGCACCGATCACATGCGGGGCCGCGATCAGCACGATGGCGGCGACCGCCGTCCATGGCTTCCTATGAAAGGCGATCAGGGCAAGGCCGCAAGCCGTCGCGGCCGCCGTCGCTATCCACCAGACCTGCCGGTCGACAAGCGGCGCGGATGGCGTGCCCGGCAGTTCGGGCGGCAATCCCAGCATCGGCGCGATCATCACGCAGGCAAAGCCCGCCAGTCCCCACATCAGCCCTTCGCGCCAGCCGAGGGCCTTGCCGCGCATCGAGATCAGCCCGGTCAGCGCCAGCGCATAGCCGATGGCAGTGAGAATATTGGCGGCCAGCGTGAAGGCCGTCCGCTCGACGCCGTCGGCCGGCTCCCAACCTCCCTCTTCATGGTCATGAGTGGCCATCGCCGCATGATCGTGCCCGGCGGGAATAGCGGCTGCGGCGCCTGCCGCCGGCAGTGCCTCACCCGCTTTCTCGTAGACTTCAGCCTTGGCGATGAGCTGGCTCGTGCAGAGGAACTGGACGGCCGTGACAGCGGTTCCGACGATACTGCCGACGAGCACCGCGGTGAAGACGATCGAGCGAAACAGCGACATTGTCATTCTCCTCTCAGTGGCACGGAAACGCGTTGGCGTGGCGCGTGTCATGCGCAGCATTGTGGACGATTTCGATATGCGAGAAGCCGACAAAGCCGACGATCATGAGGCCAAGGCAGGCGGCAATCGCCGACTGAAGCATCCTCGTGGCGGAAGCGGTGGCAACAGGTGCCGAGGATGAGACGATATAGGGCGTGGACATCGGAAAACCTTTCGACATGGCGCCTTTGGCGCCGATAACATGTTGACTGAAGGGCCAGCGCATAACCCCGAAAATCGGAATCGATTTCGGAAAGGATCATGCGCCAATTCAAAGTGATAGAACGTCCTTGGCGCGTCCTGCGGGACGCGCGGCGCTCTATGGTGATCAGGCCGCGAAGGCGGCCTTGATCTCGTCTGCGTCGATGACGCCGGATTTCGCCACGGCCTTTTCGAGGGCGGCCAGGAACTGGTCATAATAATTCCAGGAGGATCGATCGACTGGATGGGCCGCTTCCCAGGCGCTGATCGTGCTGATCAGCTCGTCGCGGAAGTCGTCCCATTCGAAGAAGCCGTCCTTGGCGAGCGCAAGCGCCATGCCGAAGGCCTTTCGCTCCCACTCGCTGCCGAAGCAGAGCGAGCCGTTCGCCCGCGGCGGGTTGTCGGTGCTGCCCATCATCTCGGTGACGGCGAAATGCTCGAATTGCGTCAGCATGTCCCCTCCTCACGCTGCCCTGGCGACGGCGACACCCATCATCGCTTCGGGCGTGACCAGGGCCTCGAGTTCCGCTTCGGAAAGCCCGTCCGTGCCGGCCGGGCGTTCCGGCACGACGAACCAGCGGATCTGGGCGCTGGAATCCCAGACCTTGATCTCGACCGCATCGGGAACCGCCAGCCCGAACTCCGTCAGCACGGCGCGCGGCTCGCGGGCGGCACGGCTGCGGAAGGTCGGGTCCTTGTACCAGTAGGGCGGCAGGCCGAGCACCGGCCACGGATAGCAGGAGCAAAGCGTGCAGATGATGAGGTTATGGACATGGGGGGCGTTGGCCACCGCGCGCATGTGTTCGCCCTCGGCACCCGCCATGCCCTCGGGCAACTGAAGTTCGGCGATGGCCTTCGGCGTGTCGGCGACGAGCCTGTCCTTGAACGCCGGGTCGACCCAGGCGCGCGCGACGATCTTGGCGCCGTTGAACGGCCCCATCTTTGTCTCGAAGAAATCGAGGACTGTATCGACGGTTTTGTCGGTGATCACGCCCTTTTTGATCAGCAGGGCTTCCAGGGCTTTGACGCGGGCGGCGCTGTAGGCTTCCCGGTCCTGGCGATAGTGAAAACGGTCCATCATTGTTGTGGCTCCTTGACTGGAATGGCGGCGACTGGTGTGCGTCTCAGGCGGCCTTGGAGGCTTCGCCGGCTTCCGGTGCCTCGACATAGTGGGCGTAGAG
>NZ_JBFUAY010000148.1:0-11674 GCF_056406015.1 Rhizobium sp. P1_E1
CCCGGTCTTCCTCTTCCATGTCCTGCGCTATCGCTTCCGCCGGCGTGAAAGGATCCTCAGCTATCCGGAAGAGCACGGCAGCGCGCTGCAGCCGCAGTCGGATCGCAAGAAGGCGAGCTGACCCACAGCGCCGCGCGTCTTTTGAGACGCGCAAAGGACGCTGCAGCACTTTAAATTGCCGCATAGTTTTATCCTCAAATCGTTTCCGATTTAAGGGACTATGCTTAGTTCTTACCCGCTGCGGTTAACCATTTCTTTGCCATGATTATTTAGAGTGGCTTAATCATCTGCGTCCGTGCGGATGAGCGAACTCGGCCATCATGTGCATGAGATGTGGCGCAAATGTACGATATCAGGGCCAGAAACAGCTTCCAGGATCGCGCAGCCGCAGGGCCGCGTGCCCATGAGGGTTCCTTCGGGGTGCCCCGGTCGAGCCGGCCTGATATTGCGCCGCCCGAGGCCGAATTGCTGCGCGCCATCGGCCGGGTGCTGGAGGAGCAGCGCGCCAGGGCGGCGCGCACCGCACCGCTGGTCGACCGCATCGAAACCATCCTCGGCAACCGCCTCCGGGCCGCCAACGACGTCGGCCATCCGCTTCTTCAGGAGCCGGCGGGCGATGAAGAGCTGAGCGTTCCGGCCGACGAGCCGATGGTCTCACAGGAACCGCTGGCCGCGATCCGTGAAGAGCCCGCCGAGCCCCGGCCGGTGCCGCGCCGCCGTGTCGGCGGCATTGGTCTTGCGACGATGGTCGCGGCCGCGACGATCGTCGGTGCGGGCCTGCCGGCGCTGATGCCGGCTTCACCGGCTCTCTATCGCGCCGAAACGACGCTTTCCGTGAAGGCGGATGCGGCAAGCCGTGCTGCGTTCACCCAGGCTGCTGCGAAAGGGCTGTTGTCGGCGCGTACGGTTGCTTCGACGGTCGCCGCCCTGAAACTCGATCATGATCCCGAATTTGCCGGCGCCAGCGCCAATGCGCTCGGCGTCGCGCTCGATCTCCTCTCGGCGACCGGTGCTGCTGCCGATCCGGCCTCGCGCGCCGAGGCGACGCTGAAGCATGCGGTCGAGATACTGCCCGATGCCGCGACAGGCACGATCCTCGTCAGGGTGACGACCGGCGACAGCGGCAAATCCATGCGCATCGCCGCCAGGCTTGCCGAAGCGGTTTCCGCAGCAGACGGCCCTGGCGGCAACGCCGAAACCGATGCCGCCTTGCGCAAAACCTATGACGAGGCGAAGGCGGAGCTTGCCGCTTTCACGGCAAAGAGCGGCGAGGGCAACGTCAAGGTGGCGATTGATCTTCGCCGCCAGATCGACCAGCTCGATGCCGATCTGAAAGCGGCCGACCAGAATATTCTTGCCGCCAAGGCGCAGACCGACCGGCTGAAGGCCGCAAAACTTGCCGAGGTGCTCGACGGTTCGTTGCCCTCCGATATGCTCTCGCCGGCGCTGCAGGACTGGCGCGACAAATATGCCGTCGCCAAGACAGCGCTTGCGCAGCTTTCCGCCGAGCTTGGCCCGCGCCATCCGCGCCTCTTGCAGCAGCAGGCCGAAACTGATGGTCTGAAGGAGAATATGGGCAAGGAGCTTGCCCGTCTTGCCCAGACTGCCAACCTCGCCGCCAAGGCCGCCGTCGATGCGCGCAAGGGCCTCAATGACCGCCGCAACACGCTGATCGCCCAGAGCCGGGATACCGGCGTCGATTTGTCACGTCTGACCGAGCTGCGCGAAAAAGCCGATGCCGCGCGCTCGCGGCTGGAAGAGGCGACGTCCGCAGCGGTGGGAGCGGCCGCCGACGGTCGTATCGTTCTCCTGAAGCCGGCACTGGCGACGGCGGTATCGGCAACGGATGGCCGGATCGCCCGCTCGCTGATCGGCGCCGCCGCGGGCCTTGTGGTCGGTCTTGCCGCGGCTTTCCTRCTGCGCCTGCGTCGGCCCGTCGCCGATCCCGCAAGGGAGAAAATGCCGGTATCCCCGCCGCAGACCGCACTGCCGCCGACGTTCGCGCAGGACCCCGCCCAAGTCGACGAGATGGAGGTGCTGCGCTCCGAGATCTCCGGCCTGCGCGACCGGCTTCGTGTTCATGCGCTCGAAGCGCGGCAGCCGTTGCGTTGAACGAACATTTCCTTGCATTTTTGATATTGCGTTGCCGCTTTCCGACAGGATAGGGCGTTAGCGGGCATTTGACGCTCGTCAACTATCCATAGATTGACGCGAAACAGGGCGGAGAGACGTGTGACGACAGTAATCGACGGCAAGAACGTAGCAGCATCGGTCATTCAGGCGGTCAAGAGTGCGACGGCAGCGCTGGAAAAGAGCAGCGGCGTCACCACCGGCCTTGCCGTCGTCATCGTCGGCGACGATCCGGCAAGCCACGCCTATGTCGGTTCCAAGAGCCGCATGGCCAAGGAATGCGGCTTCAAATCCGTCCAGCACACGTTGCCGGCCGAGACGAAGCAGGAGGAGCTGGCAGCCCTCGTCGCCACCCTCAATGCCGATCCGTCGATCCACGGCATCCTGGTGCAGCTGCCCCTGCCGAAGCCGCTCGACAGCGAGGCGATCATCCAGTCGATCCTGCCGGAAAAGGATGTCGATGGCCTGAGCGTCGTCAATGCCGGCAAGCTCGCCACCGGCGACCTGAAGACCGGACTGGTCTCCTGCACGCCGGCCGGCGCCATGGTTTTCGTCCGCCGCACCCATGGCGAGGATCTGTCCGGCCTCAACGCCGTCGTCATCGGCCGCTCCAACCTGTTCGGCAAGCCGATGGCGCAATTGCTGCTCAACGCCAATGCGACCGTGACGATCGCTCATTCCAGGACCAAGAATCTCGCCGAGGTCTGCCGCAACGCCGATATCCTGGTGGCCGCCGTCGGCCGGCCGGAGATGGTCAGGGCCGATTGGGTCAAATCAGGTGCGACGGTCATCGACGTCGGCATCAACCGGGTGCCAGCCCCCGAAAGAGGCGAGGGCAAGACCCGGCTCGTCGGCGACGTCGCCTTCGAGGAGGTCTCCGCGGTCGCCAGCACCATCACCCCGGTTCCCGGCGGCGTCGGGCCGATGACCATCGCCATGCTGATGGCGAACACCGTCATCGCCGCCCATCGCACCGCAGGGCAGACACCGCCGCAGTTTTGACTAGACCAGAAAGGCTCTAGGCCTGGGGAACAGGACCGGTCGAGGCCCTGACGATCAGCTCGGTCTTCCAGAGCTCCTGGTCGGGGAAGGGGCCGGCCTGCTTGACCGTGCCGATCAGCCGCTGCGCGATGCGAACGCCGGCCGCCCGCAATGACGAGCGTGTCGTCGTCAGCGGCACGGAAAAGCTTTCCGGTTTCAGCAGCGGCAGCACGTCGTCATGGGCGATCAGCGAGATATCCTCACCGAGCCGCAATCCGGCCTGGTTGACCGCGCGGATCGCGCCGAGCGCCAGCACCGTGCTGGAGCAGAGGATCGCCGTCGGCCGCTCCGGCAACTGCAGAAAGTGTTCCATCGCCAGCAGGCCTTGCTCGTCCGTCATCAGCGCGTGGCTCATGCAACCCTCATCGAGTACCAGCCCGCGCTCGGCAAGGGCTGATATGACGCCGTTCTTCCTGCGGATGGCAAAATCGAGATGCATCGGTCCGTTCATCAGCGCAAAGCGCGTATGGCCGAGCTGCAGCAGGAGCCGCGTCGCATCGTAGAAGGCGCCTTCATTGTCGATGTCGAGATAGGGATAGTCCGGCTCCGAACCGAAGGAGCGGCCGTGCACGACATAGGGCATGGAGAGCGATTTCAGCATGGCGAGCCGCGGGTCGTGGCCGCGCATATAGGCGACGAACAGGGCATCGACATTGCCGCTGATGGCAAGGCGCCGCAGCGCCGCCACCTCGTCATCCGGGTCGGCCGGCATGATCACGAAGTGGAAATCGTGGCGTACGGCCTCTTCGCCGAGCCCGGCCAGGAATTCACCGAAATGCACGTCGGACTGGTGGCCGGGCGCCGTCGGCATGACGAGGCCGATCGAGCCTGCCTTGCCGGTCGCAAGCCGCTGCGCCGCCTTATTGGGGCGGTACCCGGTTTCCTTGACAGCCTGGAGCACACGCTCCCGGGTCGCCTCGTTGACCTCGGGATAGCCGTTTAGCGCTCGGCTCACCGTCGTCTGCGACAGCCCCAGCAATTCCGATAGCTGCTTGAGATTCACCTGCTATGCTTCCTCCCGGCCCGCCCGTCCGCCGTCCTGAAAAGGCCTGCCGCCTCCCAGTGGCATCCAAAGCGCTTTCAATTATGTATCATCTGGCGCGCTTGACTCAAGAAAAATCGCTCCATATTTCCCGATAGACGTTGCTGCGCTGCGATATCTAGCATGTTCACCGCGGGTTTTCGCGAATTGACTTGACTCCATTCCCCCGAAAGTGAAATGAGTTGGCTGTCAAAGCGCTTTGAAATTTCTTTTGGAGGGAATTCGGCGCGGTTGGGATTGTGATGGGAGGTTGATCACATGAAAAAGTCATTTTTGATGGGCGTTGCCGTGGCAGCGCTTTTTGCCGGTACTGCGTCTGCAGCCGATCTGAAATTTGCCCCGGGACAGGATGCCAAGTTCAACTGGAAGAGCTATGACGAGTTCAAGGCTGCTCATGCCGATCTGAAGGGCCAGCCGCTGACGATCTTCGGGCCGTGGCGCGGCGAGGACGAGGCGTTCTTCCAGAGCGTTCTTGCCTATTTCACCGAAGCCACCGGCATCGATGTCAAATACTCCTCTTCCGAAAACTACGAACAGCAGATCGTCATCGACACGCAGGCAGGCTCGCCGCCGAATATCGCCGTTCTGCCGCAGCCGGGCCTCCTGGCCGATCTCGCCAGCAAGGGCTTCCTGACGCCGCTCGGCGACGACAACTCCAAGTGGATCAAGGACAATTACGGCGCCGGCGACAGCTGGGTCGGTTACGGCACCTACAAGGGCAAGGACGGCAAGGAAGCCTTCTACGCCTTCCCGTATAAGGCCGACGTAAAATCGCTGGTCTGGTATGTACCGGAGAACTTCGAGGAAGCCGGCTACAAGATCCCGACGACCATGGAAGAACTGCATGCCCTGACGGATCAGATCGTCAAGGATGGCGGCGTTCCCTGGTGCATCGGTCTTGGTTCTGGCGGCGCCACCGGCTGGCCGGCGACCGACTGGGTCGAAGACATCATGCTGCGCATGCAGCCGCCGGAAGCCTACGACAAGTGGACGACCAACGAGCTGAAGTTCACCGATCCGGCCGTCGTTGCCGCGATCGACGAGTTCGGCAAGTTCGCCAAGAACGCGAAATACRTCGATGGCGGCGTCGCAGCCGTGGCCTCGACCGATTTCCGCGACAGCCCGAAGGGCCTCTTCGCGGTTCCGCCGAAGTGCTACATGCACCATCAGGCCTCGTTCATTCCGTCCTTCTTCCCTGAGGGCACGAAGCTCGGCCAGGATGCCGACTTCTTCTACATGCCGACCTTTGCTTCGCATCCCGAACTCGGCAAGCCGGTTCTCGGCGCCGGCACGCTCGTCTCGATCGCCAAGGACTCGAAGACGGCCCGCGCCTTCATCGACTTCCTGAAGACCCCGATCGCCCATGAGGTCTGGATGGCGCAGTCGAGCTTCCTGACGCCGTATAAGGGCGTCAGCACCGAGGCCTATGCCAACCCGCAGATGAAGAAGGAAGGCGAGATTCTGACCTCCGCCACCACCTTCCGCTTCGACGGTTCCGACCTGATGCCGGGCAAGATCGGCGCCGGCGCCTTCTGGACGGGCATGGTCGATTTCGTCGGCGGCAAGTCCGCTGAAGAGGCTGCAGGCGAAATCCAGAGCGCCTGGGACGGCATCAAGTAATCTTTCAAAATTATGCCGCCGGCTTGCCGGCGGCATGGCTTGCATGACTGGCCGGGCTCGCAAAGAGCCCGGCCATCGCAGGATATATTGTGATTGGGCAACACAAAAAGATTGACGATGACCGGCGCTGATCCGTCAGCATAACAACCGGTCGGAATAAGATCAGGGGAAGCAGGGGAGGGACGAAATGCTGTCGCAGATAGTGTCCGCTTTGGGCGTCGTGGTCGTCGCCGTTTTCGCGTGCTCGGCCTATTTCTATTTTTCGAACAAGATCCTGGATCTCGCTCTGCCGGTGAAGGATGGCGACATCCGCGCCGCATCGCGCAATCTCAACCGCCGTGCGCTCGTCCGGCCGTGGTTGTTCATCGGCCCGGCACTCTTCCTGCTTATCGTCTATCTCGTTTATCCGGTCGTTGCGACCTTCATCCTCTCCTTTTACGACCGCGCCGGTCTGCAGTTCGTCGGCCTCGCCAATTACAAATGGGCGCTCGGCGACCGCGAATTCCGCCAGTCGATCTTCAACAACATCCTCTGGCTCGCCGTCGTGCCGGCCGCCTGCACCTTCTTCGGCCTCGTCATCGCCGTGATGACCGATCGCATCTGGTGGGGCAATATCGCCAAGAGCATCGTCTTCATGCCGATGGCGATCTCCTTCGTCGGCGCCTCGGTCATCTGGAAATTCATCTATGAATATCGCGGCGGCAACGACGTCCAGATCGGCCTGCTGAACGCCATCGTCCAGACTTTTGGCGGCACGCCCGAGGTGTGGATCTCCATTCCCTTCTGGAACAACTTCTTCCTGATGGTCATCCTGATCTGGATCCAGACCGGTTTCGCCATGGTCATCCTGTCGGCCGCCCTTCGCGGCATTCCGGAAGAGACGATCGAAGCCGCCGTCATCGACGGCGCCAATGGCTGGCAGATCTTCTGGCGCATCATGGTGCCGCAGGTCTGGGGTTCCATCGCAGTCGTCTGGACGACGATCACCATCCTCGTCCTCAAGGTCTTCGACATCGTGCTGACCATGACCAACGGCCAGTGGCAGACGATGGTGCTGGCGAACCTGATGTTCGACTGGATGTTCCGCGGCGGCGGCGATTCCGGGCGAAGTGCGGTCATCGCCATCATCATCATGCTCGCCGTCACGCCGATCATGGTCTGGAACGTGCGCCGCGCCAATCGCGAACTGAAGGGGCACTGAGATGACCGCTATCGGAAGCTACTTCAAGATCGGCCCCGCCCGCCTCTTCGTTCACGCAGCCGTTCTGCTGATCGTCATCGTCTGGCTGATCCCGACGCTCGGCATCTTCGTCAGCGCGCTGCGCGACAAGGACCAGATCGTCGTCTCCGGCTGGTGGACAGCCTTCGTCGGCTCGACCCAGACGGCCGCGGTCCGCCTCGGTACACCCGACCAGCAAAAGCAGGAGGGTACGACCTACGTCATCTCGGGCAATGTGTTGGAAGGCCAGACCGGCCGGGCGGTGAAGGCCTTCGGCAACCGCATACAGCAGCCGGCCGCCTTCAAGGCCGGCGAGACCGCCGATCTCGGCGACGGCGAAACTCTGCAGATCAACAGCGACGGCAGTTATCGCTATGTGAAGAATGCCGCCTTCTCGCCCGACGAACGCCCGAAGCGCATCTATGCGTCCGTCTCCGCGCCGCCGGAATTCACAATGCAGAACTACAACACGGTTCTGACCGGCGAGGGCATCGGCCAGTCCTTCATCAACTCGCTGACCGTGACGATCCCGGCGACGATCATCCCGATCCTGATTGCCGCTTTCGCGGCCTATGCCCTGAGCTGGATGGAATTTCCCGGCCGCGGGCTGCTGATTGCGCTGGTCGTCGGCCTCATCGTCGTGCCGCTGCAGATGTCGCTGATCCCGCTGCTGCGTCTCTATAACGAGATCGGCAACATGCTCGGCCAGCCGTCGAAGACCTATCCCGGCATCTGGCTGGCCCATACCGCCTTCGGCATGCCGCTCGCCATCTATCTCTTGCGGGCCTATATTGCCGGCCTGCCGAAGGAGATCATCGAATCGGCCCGCGTCGATGGCGCAAGCGATTTCGAGATCTTCGTCCGCATCGTTTTGCCTCTGTCCTTCCCGGCACTCGCCTCCTTCGCCATCTTCCAGTTCCTGTGGGTGTGGAACGACCTGCTCGTCGCCATGGTCTTCCTCGGCACCGACAAGGACCACCTCGTGTTGACCGGCAGCCTGAACGCGCTGCTCGGCTCTCGCGGCGGCAATTGGGAGATTTTGACGGCGTCGGCCTTCGTCACCATCATCGTGCCGTTGCTCGTCTTCTTCGGGCTGCAGCGTTACCTGGTGCGCGGTCTGCTGGCGGGTTCGGTCAAGGGAGGCTGACCATTCCCGACCGTGACTTCAAACAGGATATTCCATGAACGTGGCTTCTCAATCGATCTCGACCCCCGACAAGGACTGGTGGCGCGGCGCGGTGATCTATCAGATCTACCCGCGCTCCTACCAGGATTCGAACGGCGACGGCATCGGCGATCTGAAGGGCATCACCGCCCGCCTGCCGCATGTGGCAAGCCTTGGCGTCGATGCAATCTGGATCTCGCCCTTCTTCACCTCGCCGATGCGGGATTTCGGTTATGACGTTTCCGACTACGAGAATGTCGATTCGATCTTCGGCACGTTGGTGGATTTCGACACGATGATATCAGAGGCTCATCGCCTCGGCATCCGGGTGATGATCGACCTCGTCATCTCCCACAGCTCGGATCAGCATCCCTGGTTCGTGCAAAGCCGCTCGAGCAAGAGCAACGCCAAGGCCGACTGGTATGTCTGGGCCGACGCCAAGCCGGATGGCACGCCGCCGAACAACTGGCTGTCGATCTTCGGCGGCTCGGCATGGGCGTGGGACCCGACGCGCATGCAATATTACCTGCACAATTTCCTGACCTCGCAGCCGGACATGAACCTGCATAACCCTGAGGTGCAGGACCGTCTGCTGGATGTCGTGCGCTTCTGGCTCAATCGCGGCGTCGATGGTTTCCGCCTCGACACCATCAACTTCTATTTCCATGACACGCAACTCCGCGACAATCCGGCGCTTGCTCCCGAGCGCCGCAACGCTTCGACGGCGCCGGCGGTTAATCCCTATAATTTTCAGGAGCATCTCTACGACAAGAACCGCCCGGAGAACCTTGCCTTCCTGAAGCGCTTCCGCGCCGTTCTCGAAGAATTCCCGGCAATCGCCGCCGTCGGCGAAGTCGGCGACAGCCAGCGCGGCCTTGAAATCGTCGGCGAATACACCTCCGGCAACGACAAGATGCATATGTGCTATGCCTTCGAGTTCCTGGCGCCCGATCCGCTGACGCCGGAGCGCGTCGAGGAGGTGATGCAGGATTTTGAAGCTGCCGCACCCGATGGCTGGGCCTGCTGGGCCTTCTCCAATCACGACGTGATGCGCCATGTCAGCCGCTGGGGCGGGCTGGTCGCCGATCACGACGCCTTCGCCAAGCTCTATGCCTCGTTGCTGATGACCATGCGCGGCTCCGTCTGCCTCTATCAGGGCGAGGAACTGGCGCTGACCGAGGCCGATCTCGCCTATCAGGATCTGCAGGACCCCTATGGCATCCAGTTCTGGCCGGAATTCAAGGGCCGCGACGGTTGCCGCACGCCAATGGTCTGGGACAGCCAGGTCGCCCAGGGCGGCTTCTCGACGGTCAAGCCCTGGTTGCCGGTGCCGGTCGAGCATATCCTGCGTGCCGTCAGCGTCCAGCTGGGCGATGAGACTTCGGTGCTGGAGCACTATCGCCGCTTCATCGCCTTCCGCAAGCTGCACCCGGCTTTTGCCAAGGGCGAGATCGAATTCGAGGAACAACAGGGCGATAGCCTGGTCTTCACCCGTGAATACGGCAATGAGAAGCTGCTCTGCATCTTCAACATGAGCCCGGCCGAGGCCGCCGTCATTCTGCCTGCTGGAGAATGGCAGGCATTGACGGGCCATGGCTTTACCAGCAACAACTATGGCGACAAGATCGATATTCCGGCCTGGGGGGCGTATTTCGCCCGTCTTGCCTAGATCAGGATGATTTTGGGCCCGATGGGCCTAAAATCTGAATCCTGATCTAAATCAAAGAAATAGAGCATGATGCCGGAAACGGCGCACACTTTTCGGCATCATGCTCTAGGAACACAGGCCTAAGGAACACAGGGGAGAGAGAAATGACTGGACTGACGCTGAAGGATATCCGCAAATCCTACGGTTCCGTGGACGTTCTCCATGGTATCGACCTCGATATCAAGCAGGGCGAATTCATCGTCTTCGTCGGTCCGTCCGGCTGTGGCAAGTCCACGCTTCTGCGCATGATCGCCGGTCTCGAGGCGATCACCGGCGGTGAGATGTATATCGACGGCCATCTCGTCAATGACGTGCCGCCCTCCAAGCGCGGCATCGCCATGGTCTTCCAGTCCTATGCGCTCTACCCGCATATGACCGTGTTCGACAACATGGCTTTCGGCATGAAGATCGCCGGCGAAAGCAAGCAGGAAATCGACCGCCGCGTCCGGGCGGCGGCCGAGAGCCTGCAGCTGACCAAATATCTCGATCGCCTGCCGAAGGCGCTTTCCGGCGGCCAGCGCCAGCGCGTGGCGATCGGCCGCGCCATCTGCCGCGATCCGAAGGTCTTCCTCTTCGACGAGCCGCTCTCCAACCTCGATGCCGCGCTGCGCGTCGCGACCCGCATCGAGATCGCCCGTCTGAACGAACAGATGGCCGATACGACGATGATCTACGTGACCCACGACCAGGTCGAGGCGATGACGCTCGCCGATCGCATTGTCGTTCTCTCAGCCGGCAATATCGAACAGGTCGGCGCGCCGCTGGACCTCTACGAGCGCCCGGCAAACCTCTTCGTCGCGAAATTCATCGGCTCGCCGGCGATGAACATCATTCCGGCGACGGTCGCCGGAACCGGAAGCCAGACGACGGTGACGCTGACCGGCGGCATGTCGGTGACCCTCGATGTGGCAACCGACGCGTCGGAAATGGGCAAGCAGGCAAGCTTCGGCGTTCGTCCGGAGGATCTCCGGGTTGCCGATGGCGGCGACTACCTTTTCGAAGGTGAAGTGTCGATCGTCGAAGCGCTCGGCGAAGTGACGTTGCTTTATATCGAGGGCCTGGTTCCGGGCGAGCCGATCGTCGTCAAGCTGCCCGGCATCTATGATGTGAAGAAGGGACAGAGGATGCGGTTTGCCGCCGACAGGCAGAAGTTGCATCTCTTTGACGCAACCGGCCATACCTACCGGAAGTGAGGCGGCCATTTTTGGGGTGATGGCCCCAAGAATTGTGCGGGACGGGCCGAATTCTCACTTTCTGTTAAAGATCGGCTGCTACCTTTTCCTCGTCAATTTATGAGGGGGATAAGCACGTGGCCGCTTCCAATCCGTCACAGCCAAAATCTCATTTCCTGAGCAAGGAAGAATCCTTCATGTATGACCGCGAGGCGCGGTTCAAGATGGAGGACACCATGAACGCCGCGCGCATCGAATATACGGAAAAGGGCGTCATGCATGCGGCTTCGCGCCGCTGCGACATTGTCCGGATTTCGATGAGCAGCGCGACGCTCGCAATCCTGACCCAGTTCAGCCTGCCGAAGCAGTTCTATCTGGATATTCCGGATGCTCGCATCACCAAGGTCGGCTGCCTGCTGATGAAGGTCAACGCCAACAATACGATCGATGTCCGCTTCCTGCGCCTGCTGACGCAGAAGGAGCTGAACAAGATCTTCGTCTACAGCACCCATCCGGCGCACCGCGACTACGTTCTCGATATTCGAGCCTAAAGACGCGCGTCCACCAGGACGTGTGA
>NZ_JBFUAY010000149.1:0-11658 GCF_056406015.1 Rhizobium sp. P1_E1
GCAGAATACGCTTTCGACGCAAAATGTCGAAGAAATTTCCGTTCCAACCCGGCGTTTGGACAGCTATCAGTTCGGCACTGTAGGCTTCATTAAGATCGACGTTGAAGGGCACGAACTAAAAGTACTCGAAGGCGCAGAGGCTATATTGAACCGGTATCGCCCAAACCTGCTCATCGAAGCGGAAGACCGACATCGACCCAACGCTGTCGTCAGTGTGATCGACTATCTTAAGCCGTTTGGATATTCTGTATATTGCCTGAAAGATCGAAAATTTCGCTCCCTGTCGATCGACGACATCCAGAAGGGCTCTGCCGGAACGCCTTATAACTACGTCTTTTCTATCCGCGAGGATCTATAAAGAGCCTTTCGTGTGCCCCCGTGCTCACCACCCCGACGACCGAGCGGCTGCAAGAAGCATCTGCGCCAGGATATTTTATCGGCCGTTGAGAACGGTTTAAACGCTTCTTGAGCCGCTCTTAAAACCTGATTGGGCTTTTTCAAAGATTCCGCAACCTCGTGTCAAAATTTCGCAAAATTGCGTCCGGCTAGATTGAGACGAGAGGAATAGTGGTACGCCCTAGGGGAGTCGAACCCCTCTTTACAGAATGAGAATCTGTCGTCCTAACCGATAGACGAAGGGCGCAAACCGTTCGCTAAAATAGGCGCGGGCGCCGGCTTCTGCAAGCGGATGCGATGGCTTCTATATGGAGAGAAAGTGGCACGCCCTAGGGGAGTCGAACCCCTCTTCCCAGAATGAAAATCTGGTGTCCTAACCGATAGACGAAGGGCGCTTCCTTCGTGGTGGCGCCCTTATAGTCAGGCATTTTGAATCCCGCAAGCGGGAAATGCGGTTTTCTTTCAAAAAAATGACAAGAAATCCTGCTGCGTTGCAGACGCCGATTATTGAAGCTGAATCAATAGGCTGCCGGTTATTTCTTGAACAGGACGAGGCGGCGCTGCCCTTACGTGATGCGAAAAGCGCGCGGCCGTCAGATCGCTCTTGCGGTCGTCAGCGGCGCGCGTTTGCCGCCGCAGCCCCAGTTCCAGTCACGGGTTTTGCCGGTATCGAGGTGGACCGAATCCGTATGGCAATAGGTGCCGACGCCGCCGCGGTCCGGCAACGAGCGGATATAGGCGGCGATATCCCATTTCGTCACACCGTCGATCTGGATGTCGGCGGCCTCGCAGCTCTTGTGCATCGATTCGTCGGCACCGCCGACGAGGCGGTTGTGCTCCTCGTCGCGATAGCCGGAGGTGACGACAACCGGTCGGCCGAAATGGCTTTCGACCGTCTTGATCACTTTCAAGAGGTCGGGCTTGAAGCAGCCGACCTCGACCTTGTCGTTTTGCAGATGCAGCCCATTCGGCGCGATACGCGTCATGCCGGGCAGGGCGGCCTTGTGCAGCAGGCCGGAGAGACTGCCGAGCAGGTTCTGCTTCGGCGCGCTGTAGAGCGCATTCATTGTCGAGGCCGGAATGCTGCCCGTCGTCAGTGACGCCGTTTGCACGGGCGCAAGCTGCGTGCCGCTATTCTGCGAGGATTGCTGCGGCAGCACCGGTTCTGCCGGCTGTGTGGGCGCGGGCGGCTGGCTGTAGACGCCGCTTCGCGCCGGCGCTGCACCTTCCACCGGCGCATAGGCCTGCGGCTGAATGACGGTGGACGTGCTGTTGTTCTGCGGCGCCGGCTGGTGATCGGAAAAGATGCTCATCGCCTGCGCGTTGATCCGGGTCGACTGCAGGACCAGCCCGCCAATATTGGCGGGCGCTGCCGTTGCCGAACCGGCGGGCGGGACGGCGGCATTCTGATCTTGTGCCACGACCTGAGGCGCGCCCTGGGCGCCGGAGACGTTGACGAGCCGGGGATCTGTATAGACCGAACGTGGGGCAGGGCTTGCAGCCGTTGCCGTGGCAAGCTGTGGTGCTGCGGTCGGCGCTACCGGAGCCGCTGCGGCGGAATCTAGCGCCTTCTTGTCCGACGCGCAGCCGGACAGCGCCAGCACCGAGGTGGCGATCAGCAAAGCGCCCGTTACGGGCATCCGCATCTGCATGTTAGGCAAGCGACAGTCTCCAGTTGATGCGGAAAATCGGCGAAAAACGCTTCTCTTCTGCCTCGAGTCGCCAGGAGATTGCCTGCGGGGCTGGATCGCGGCAAGCGCCAAGGCGCCGGCCGGACCCGAAATCGAAAAAGCCGCAAGCCTCGCAAAAGCCTTGCGGCGAAAACCCTTACCAGGCGCCGGTATTGCCCATCGAGGCCCAGGGTTCGGCGGCCGGAAGCGGGCTGCCCTTTTGCAGGATTTCGATCGAGATGCCGTCGGGCGAGCGCACAAAGGCCATGTTGCCGTCGCGCGGCGGCCGGTTGATAGTAACGCCGTTGTCCATCAGATTCTGGCAGGTCGCGTAAATATCGTCGACCTCATAAGCGAGGTGGCCGAAATTGCGTCCTCCGCTATAATCTTCCGTGTCCCAGTTGTAGGTTAGTTCGAGGCAGGGAGCTTTTTCGCTGCGCGCACGGGCGAGATCGTCGCGAGCGGCCAGAAAAACCAGGGTAAAGCGGCCTTTCTCGTTTTCGTGGCGGCGAATCTCCTCCAGCCCGAACAGCGTGGTGTAAAAAGCGAGCGAGGCGTCTAGGTCTTTGACGCGTACCATTGTGTGGAGATAACGCATTCTATCTACTCCTTTATTGGGGCTGGCTTTTTTCAGCAAGCCGAGGTCAGCTTCGGGCAAGTCATCTTTATAAAATGTGCAGCTGGGAATAACCGAAAACTAGGACTTGCGCTTATCCGTTACCAAGATGTTAATCTTGATTTGAAGAATCAGTTAACCGTAACAGTGTGACGCGTATTCGAGGGGCTGGCGACAATGGCTGATAGGATTTCATCGAACGAATACTCCGACCTCGACGAGCTATCGGGAGAGCCAGTCGATCTTGTTGAAATCACCGGCGTCGTCAAGTGGTTCGACGTCGCCAAGGGTTTCGGCTTCATCGTGCCCGACAACGGCTTGCAGGATGTTCTCCTGCACGTCACCTGCCTGCGTCGCGACGGTTACCAGACGATCCTCGAGGGAACGCGCATCGTCGCACTCATCCAGCGCCGCGAGCGCGGCTACCAGGCTTTCAAGATCCTCTCGATGGACCAGTCGACCGCGATTCATCCCTCGCAGCTGCCGCCGGTGCGCACCCATGTGCAGGTCACCGCGACGAGCGGACTCGAGCGTGCGCTGGTCAAGTGGTTCAACCGCACCAAGGGCTTCGGCTTCCTGACGCGCGGCGAGGGCACAGAAGATATCTTCGTGCACATGGAAACGCTCCGCCGCTTCGGCCTGACGGAACTGCGCCCAGGCCAGGTGGTTCTTGTCCGCTTCGGCGACGGCGAAAAGGGCCTGATGGCCGCAGAGATCCATCCCGACGTTCCGAGCCCGGCCAGCCGGTCTCACTAATATGAGCAGCCTTACCCTGTTTCATGCCATCAGAAGCGCCATATTGGCGCTTTTTTTCATGGTCGCGCTGCCGGCTTTGGCCGAGGAGCAAATGCGGTTCGACATGGAGCCGCTGCTCATCCAGACCGCTGCGGGCAAGGTGCTGCATTTCACCGTCGAGATTGCCTCGACCCCTGATCAGCGCGCCCGCGGACTGATGTTTCGCAAGGTCATGGCCGACGATGCCGGCATGATCTTCGATTTCGATGAGCCGCGGCGCGTCACCATGTGGATGGAAAACACCATCCTGCCGCTCGATATGCTCTTTGCCGATGACACCGGCACGATCCGCCACATCAAGGAAAAGGCAGTGCCCTATTCGCGCGACATCATCGATTCGATGAGCGCGGTGAAATATGTCGTCGAACTCAATGCCGGCATCGTCGCCAAACTGGGAATCAAGCCGGGCGACAGGATCGTCAGCGCCACGACGACGAAGAAGGCCAAGTAACGGCGCGGACAGCCGCGAGCACGAAAGCTGCGCTACGCCTGTCCAGGAATTCAAGAATATCGGGATATTGAATGGTCGGAGTGGAGAGATTCGAACTCCCGACCCTCTGGTCCCAAACCAGATGCGCTACCAGACTGCGCTACACTCCGTGCCGTGAATGGCAGGGGAGATACACGGTTCACTTCGCCGTCGCAACCCATAAATCCAGCTCTGGCCGAAGATTCCTCGCCGGACCTGTGGATGCAAGACAGAAAAATCTTGATAGGTCGCCAGTCTGCTTGCCGGGCGCACGAGTCCATTTGACTGGCGCAATTGGACGTCAGGGCAAGGCTGCCTCAGCCGTGGGCGATCAGGCCGATATATTGAGCGTAGCTGATGGCAACGTAGAAGAACGCCGTGATGCTCGCGCCAATCACAATGGCATTGAACTCCGCCGAACGTTTGATCATGAATGCAAATCCACTGAAAGCGATTGAGCCGTAAACTAGTGCCGAGGGCGGGCAGCGGCAATCGGGTTGTGATCAAAACATGAGACAATCGGTAATATTGCGCAATCCGGGTGGAAATCCGAGGGTTTCAAGAGATGGCTGCCGCCATCTCCGTCGATATCCTTGTTTCCCAAATGCATTGGCTCGTTATGGAGTCGCTAGCAGCGTCGTACACCGCCTTTTTTCTTGAAAAGGCGGGGATTCGCGGCTAAGCAAAATTCATCCCTTTGCGTTATCTCTAGCGATGAAGCAAAAGCCCCGGAAACGGGGATCGAGCCATGTAAGGCGGGCGCTGCCCGCATAGTCGGAGACGCTGCAGTCATGTCTGCCAAGATCTATCGTCCAGCCAAGACCGCCATGCAGTCCGGCAAGGCCAAGACTCATCTCTGGGTGCTTGAGTTCGATCAGGAGTCGCCGCGCAAGATCGATCCGATCATGGGCTATACCTCCTCCGGCGATATGCGCCAGCAGGTGAAGCTCACCTTCGAGACGCAGGAACTCGCCGAAGCCTATGCCCAGCGCAACGGCATCGAATACCGCGTCATCGCGCCGAAGGACCCGACACGCCAGGTTGTCGCCTATCCCGACAATTTCCGCTATACCCGCACGCAGCCCTGGACGCATTGAGATTTCTCGTCCAGATATGCCGCATCCGGTCGCGCTCACGAGACGCGGCCGCCGGACGGCCCCTTAGCTCAGCTGGATAGAGCACCTGCCTTCTAAGCAGGTTGTCGCAGGTTCGATTCCTGCAGGGGTCGCCACCATTTCAATAACTTACCCCCACCTTCGCTTTCTCTCTGGCTCCAGGGTAACGCTGGGGGTAACGGCCGCGGCATTTCGCCTACGAGAAAACCCCGGCCCGCCGGTGACGGCGGCCGAGGTTTGATCGAGACTACTGCGAACCCGACTCACTATCCATCTTCGGAAAGGTTGCTGTCCAGCTCGTCGCCGTTCGGCTCGGTGTCTCCGCCGTCCTCGTCGTTCTCGTCTTCGACTTCTAGGTCGCTCTGTTCCGAACCCACCGGCATATACCAGTGGGTTTGCGTGACATGCTCAGGGGCGCCTAGGCTGGGTTCGTTGTCGTTGTCAGGTTCCAGGTTCTCGTCGCCATCCAGAAGATCCAGCAGGGCGATCAGTTCTTCGATGTATCCCTCCAGCGTTTCGCGCCGCAGCTCCTGGACCACGTTGCTCATACGGCTGCCCTCCCGGCGACTTCTGCCACGGAGTCTATGAAGCGAGCGATTTGCCCAAGCGGGCTATCATCAGACTTCGTGATTTTCATGAGCGCACCTGCGGTGACGGCGAGGGCGTCAGCTTTCATACCCAAGCCGGCGACCGAGTAGGCCGGGCACTGGGAAACCTCATTTGCCGCCGTTAGAAGCCGACCGTCGGCCTCCTTGACGAGCAGCCGAGCTGCATCGGCTCCAGAGATTTCGCGAAGACGCGCGGTTTCGGCCTCATACTGTTCAGCGAGCACGATATTCGTCTCGTACTCTCTGATCATCTTATCGCGAAACAGTTCATGGCGGACACGAGCTTTTTCTGTACGGCCCTTCGGAGAGGATCGCTTCCATTTCTCGACTATCTCCCGAGCCCTGCTACTGGTGAGGACAGAGAAGCAGGTCCTCGGAGTTGCACGCCGGAATTTTGCTGACATCCGCTTCGTCAGGTCGGCCGTGTCTCTCACGATGTAGCGGCCAATTATGTCCCGCTCACCGTCGTCTAAGTAGCTACCATCCTGCGCGTTCGCGCCCCATAGCAGCGCCTCGGGAGCGAGTGGCCATCGATGCTTCCACTCATCGGCCAACCACTCTCGGGCTCGGTGCGCCTCTTTCAGATCGACACAGGCATCACAGAAGCTTTGGTATGCAGAGATCAGCGCGGGGCTCTCCGGCTGGTCGGGAAGGCCTGACGACGTCAAAGCGCCGGCGCCGTGCGCATCAGGCGCCACAGCGACCGCTGCCGCTGTCGAGGCGGCTGCGAGGCCAAAAAGAAGGGCGCGACGGGTAGCATCAGGCGTACCTTCGGCGGTAGCCGGAATCGATGTGTTCGGCATTTTGATTTCCTCTGCTCAGGTAGTTTCTATGTGCATATTAACTACCGTAATTAACTATGTCAATAACTATGGAAATAATTATTGTTATAAATACGCAGCGGAGATATATGAAGGATGAGCTGACCAATGGAGATCAAAATGGGGCGACCGCCGGTACCGACGCATCTAAAGCGAGACAAACGTCTTGTGGTAATGGTGACCGATTCAGAAAACGAACTTCTGGCCAAAGCGGCGAAGGACGCGGGCGCAGCAAGTCTTAGTGACTGGGTGAGGGATCTGCTGTTGGAAGCTGCAGTCCAGGGGCCGACGCAGTCGAGCGCCGATTAGGGGCAGCATGGGGAATACCGAATTTCGTTCGACAGGAACGCTTGATTATACGGATTTCTGAGACTCATCCCGTTGGCGCTGGCGCTCTTGCTCCCTCGCCAGATCTTCCTGTTCTCGCCTGGCTTTTATGGCTTTGGCTTCGGCGAGCCACGCCTTTACGGCACCAATAACAACCTCGTCGGCATCGGCAATTTCACTCTCGCTTAACTTTACCGCATCCTCGATCCATCGGCTTGCATTCTGGAAGTCGACGTAACGCAGTCGCTCGCGTTCGGCGCGGGCTTTGGCACGCTTGGCTGCGAGCGCTTTCGAAATCTCTTGAAGCCGCCGGCGGTTTTCGCGCAACGCTTCAACTGCCTTGTCAAATGTATCCGCGGTTCGAATTGCCACTGCGGCGCCCAAGACGGTGTCGAGGTCGATTGTAAGGTCGTTTACGGCACTGAACAGATTCTCTGAGGCCCGGATCGCTGTAAGAGCAATACTATCGTTCTTCCGGCTATCCGTGCGCTTAGAGAGCTCCCTTACTCGCTCTACGAACATGAGGCTCTCAGCGTCTAGATACCCGATCGCTTCGTCAATCGCGTTAGCGTGACTGTCCAGTTCAAGCGCCACGGTGCAAAGCCGCCGGATCGCTTCCGCTCGAGAGCGGATTTTATTTGCAGATCCCCAATCGTCGATCGCCTTCGCTTCCCCTTCGGACAGCATAAGCTGAAATTTTATCGTTTTTGGCTCTTCTATCGACATTTCTATCCCCAGGATTGTGTGGAATAGGCCAAAAATCAGGGGGCCGCAAGCCGCCTCGACTTCCATCACCAAGCGAATTTTGCTAGAACATGATGGCATCAAAAACCATCACTGATGGAAGTTTGTGTTCAGAAAAGAAGTAGCGCAACCAYTGTGAACAAGATGGAAGGATCGGAAAGTTGCAAGGCAATTTTCTTACGAGTGCCCAAGTTCTCTCTCGGTACAGCATTTCCGAAATGACACTACACAGATGGGGGAAGGACGCCCGCCTGTCGTTTCCCCGGCCGATGGTCGTGAACCGGCGCAAGTTCTTCAAAGAGGAAGAGCTGGTTGCTTGGGAGCGAGAACGGGCAAAGGAGCGGGCGGTATGACGCGTGTTCCTAACGAAAAGCGGCGGGGATCCAGGTCGCCAAACTCAGAGATCCCCACCGCTCCTAACGAAATCGCTTTTTCAGCGACCCCCCGTCACCAGCAGCCTCTAGGAGCGCCGATGAGCAATTCAGGTAGAGCACGGACACGTATGAGAGTCCAGATTCTCGATAAGGGCGAGCCCTTGGGTTCACCGATTACTGTCTTAGGTCGAGACGCCTGGGCGTTGCGTGTCCTCATTGAGGCAGGCAAGCGGGGCTTCAGTTCGATCGATAAGCCGGCGCCTCGTACCGCGCACTACATTTTCAAATTGCGTAAATTTGGGTTCGCGATCGAGACAATTACCGAGATGCACGGCGGGGCCTATCCTGGCCACCACGCTCGATACGTTCTCCATTCAAACGTCGCCATTCTGGAAGGCCAAGCTGCATGACAGAGCCTCGCCAGATCAACATGGACCCGGCCGTCACCGTCGCAGCGCAATGGGTCGCGGACAATCCGCCGCGGCCCGACATCATCCCTCACCTGAAAGCGAATTTCTCCTTGACCTCTTTGCAGGCTGCGGAGGCCTGCGCTTTGGCCCAAAAATTCCGGGTGTCGCGGAGGGCTTTCGGTTGAAGCCACGGAATACCCCACCACAACACGAATGGGCACTCCAGTTCCCCATGATTGAGGGGAAACCGACTGACGAAGAACGCAAGGTTTTTACTGCGGCGAGGCTTGAGCTGCAGAGCTGGATCATGCGGGACTTCGATAAGACAATGACAACCACGGTGAAGGCCGTAGCTGTCTTCTTATTGGAAAGCGTGAACAGCGAAACGCTCTTTTGCTATCCGTCCTACCGAACGATTTGCGAGACAATCTCGATTGGCAAAGAGAAAACAGTTCAGCGCGCGATAGCAGCTCTCGTGGCGCGAGGCTGGCTTTACGCTTGGCGCACCAGTCGAACGGACACGTACAACTACCTCTTCCTGAAAAATGAGGAGAAGGTGTCTCAGATTGCGGATTACCTGACAGCGAAAAGGGATGCGCGAGAAGAGGACCGAAAGCGCCGCGACTGGACATTTTTGACCACTCGCGAAAATGGCTTAGGGCCTCAAATGTCCACTCGCGAGAGGACAAAGATGTCCACTAAATCCTTTAACGGAACCCATGAAGTTTTCTCTAGTATAGAAAGCGGTGAGTTCTCTATAGAGCAAAACCCCTACGCTGTAACTTCCTACGGCGATGACACCAACTCCCCCTATGAAGTCCCGATTGATGAAAACGAGGCCGAAAAGGTCCTCGATCAGATCTGTCACGGCCAATCGACCCATCGTTTGGTCAGGGAGATCCTGAAAGGCTTTCTGTTGGACGGAGCGCTAACTCCAAGTCGGGCGATGAGATTACTTGAGGGGAGGGAGGCCGCATGACCGCTGAAATCTACGTCTTCCCCTTGACGTGCCGGATCGGAAAAATTCGAGCGGTCGCTGTCAATCTCATCGGATCACGATCGGAAAAGCTGGCGAAGGCATACCGGCACCAAATCTCGGCCGGTCTCRTCTCACACATGGAAAAGAATGGAGTTCCGCGGCACGAGCAGGGCGAGCGTTTATTCGAGTTCTGGCAGGCAGTTCATACAGAAATTGCAAGACGAATTGAGGGCGCGGCATGACCAAAATTCTCAACGTCACCCGAGACGGCGATGGACAGTTCCAGATCACCGATCAGCGCGGCAAGGTAGTCGAAGGTCCGTTTGATACTAACGCCGCGGCTTGGTCGGCGCTCGACCGTATCGACCACGAAACGATGCCAGGTAGGCCTCGCAGCAACAAGAAGGTTCTCTGGGGCAAGCCGGAGAAGCCGGTAAAGGGCAACGGCAACAAACCGAGCAAGGGGCAGGCAGCCAAAGATTGGCACCGGATGAAGGTCAATGCCGCAAAGGCGCCTGGCTGGGTGCGATCAGTGGCCGCTGCCAAGTTCGATCCTGCAGGCGAGCGCAATTACCGAGATCACCGGCTCGGCACGTTCGGCGCCGCCTCCGAAGTGAAGCGCATCGATCCCGCAACATATTTGGCAGAAAAGGCAGCGAGGGGCGAATGACAATCAAAGAACGACAAGAGCGAGAAGCGCACGACCGCGAGAACCCTTGGCGGCCGATGAGCACAGCAAAACCGAGCGGTTTGATTTGTGACCTTTTATTCGACGACATGGCCGGGCATTTCCCGACCGATGGCCTTCAGTATTTCCTCGATGCCGACGGCACCTGGTACCAAATTAAACCGCCGGCGGAGGTGTCCTTCATGAGGAAGCCGATTAACTGGCGCCCATCTTACGTTCGGATACCTCCCGAACGGCGGGCGGTGATCAAGGGGAAAGCAAAGGGTTGAGCATGACGGCAAAGCGGAAGAAACCCATCGGGGAACTCGAGTGGCACCCCAAGATCAAGGTCGAAAAGGTCACGGTCGACAACCCGTTCTATTCCAAGGCTCACCAGGGCGTTGGAGCCAACCCGGTGAAGATCCAGGCGCAGATGAATATCCGTGAGAGCGCTATCGTAACGCTCGCTGCGCGGAAGCAGATCAACGAGGCCCAGCTTGCCGCGGCAACACGCTTCAGGGCGCTCTACGAGTCCATGGGCGGGGCAGGGGCGGGATCGTTCGACTACAGCCGCGAGCCGGTCGACGGCGGCGGATCACGCGAGCCGCTGACCGAACAGCAGATCCGCGCCGGGCAAGAGCTGAAGCGCTGCCGCGAAATCCTCGGCATTCGAGCCTACGACATCATGAGCAAGGTCGCAGGCCAAGGATATGCGATCGGCGAGCTTGCCAAGTCGCATCGCGAGCGAACGACGCTTGCAGATTATCTAAAGGATGGGCTCGACGAGATGGCCCGCAATTGGGGCTATGAAAACCATGGAGACAGGCGCCAGAGAGCGTGACCGCTCTTGCGCCGTTACAACGAAGCGGGTATAGATTAGCTATAGTGGCATAGATTGCGTACGGCAGGCCGCCTACATCGCCGGTGGTTGCGTGACTGGTCCTTCGGCCACTGGGACACTGAACGTGGGCACGACTGTATAGTCAGATTCGTCGAACGCCTTCTTCACAATCGATATCGTATCTTCCTTGCCGCTTAGTGCTGGGTTAGACTTCGCCGTTTTCAGGATGTCTGACCACGCTTTGTCTTGAGACGGCTTGCTCGCGGCAACGGCCAGATCAGAAAGCTTCTGTTCGCTTTCCGCAAGTTCAATGCGAGCCTGCTGCTCCGCCTTTTGTGCGGTTGCAAGCTTGAATTCCAAGTCGCTTATCTTGATGGCAACCTCAGTCCACTTGAACGTGGTCATCAGTACGACGCCACAAAGGACCAAGAGCATTCCAAACGCGCCGACGCCGATGGAGTTGCGATAGCGTTCGATTGGCGGCCAGCAAAAGCCGATGCCGACCAAGAGGCAAAATACACTCGCTGCCAAAATGAAATACTCATTCATCGCCTTCCCCCCTCGATGTATTTCGTAGTTTTGAGCACGAGCTCGCTGGTTCTGTGTTCTTAGCGGGACAATTTCCGAGTCAGGATCCCGCCGCCCAATCAGCGATCGGTAAACTCAGCAGATGCACACCAGCGATCAGGTCCGAGTATTTTGCGTCGTCAATGATCGGCAACACGCGTCCGCCGTTCCTCTTGATGACCGCGGCAACTTCCTGCGGAGAGTTGGCGACCAGTTGCAGTCGGTCAAGGTTGCCGATCGACAGAGCGGACCTAACGCC